>CALFYU010000606.1 GCA_937952455.1 uncultured Planctomycetaceae bacterium | reverse complement strand
GTCCGGTCTTGGAGCGTTTGCCCTTCGGGCGTTTACGTGCGGACGTTTGGCTGGTAGCATTAGCCATTTGCATCACCTCTCTGTGAAACGGGTTAGGTGGTGTACGACGCTCACCGGCTGCAACCCCGGTGGGCGTCACTTCTTGCTAGGCAAATGCTACCAAAAGCGTAAAAAAGCGTAAAGCCCCCAGGGAATAACCAGCACACAAAAACGTAAGCTATTGCAAAACAACAACTTAGGGCACTGGGACATTGGCTTTAATGGCTGTTTTGTTAATATCCACGCATAACAATTCGGTAAATTCATTGATTTAAGATCGGCGGTCGCGCTGGACGACTTCGCACCGTCGTTGTCTCGGGCGTGAGACCCGCATTCACGAAATAATACGCCGAGCGTTTTCGGTGAAAAAGGAAGTCTTCGATGGCTATCGACCCCTATGAACAGTGTCCCTGCGGCAGCGGAAAGAAGATTAAGTTCTGCTGCAACGATATCGTCGAGGACATGCAAAAAGTCAAGTCCATGCGGGAAAACAACCAACTGCGGATGTCGTTGCAATCGCTGAGCCGGATACGCAAGTCGCTCAAGCCGGGGCACCCGGGCGAGGTTTGGGTACGGACGAGCGAAGCCACGATCCTGCTGGAAGACAATCAGTTGGATCTGGCGAAAACGGCGGTCAGCGAAGCGCTGGAGGCCCTTCCGGAGAACCCACAATTGCTGGTCCTTTCGGCGCTGACGGCTGTGCTGGCCGACGGTTACGAGGCCTCCCGCGACGTCGTGAACCGAGCACTGCAACAGTCGGCTGCCGAACAGCGGCACCTGGTGTCGAATCTGGCAACTCTGTTGGCTCAACACTTTATGACCGCGAATAAGGTCATGGCCGCGCGCCAACATTTGACGTTGGCGCTCCGCAACTCGTACGATCCGGCGCCGCTGATCGAGCAGTTCACGGCGTTCGACGGCAATCAATCGTTGCCGTTTTGGTTTCGATCGGACTATTTCTTGAAAATGGTCGACGTGGCGGACGAACTCAAGCCGGCTTATCAGGCGGCGGCCGAATTGGAAAACTGCGGCTGCTATCAGTTAGCGGCAGACGCGTTTGAGGCGATTGCCAACAAGGACCCGGAGAATGCCGGCTTGTGGTACAACACGGCCTTGTGCCTGGCCTGGTCGGGCGATGAGCGCGGGGCGATCGAGGCCTTCGGCGAAGCGGCCGCGACCGAAACCGACTTCGACGAAGCAGTCGCCTGCGAAACCTTGTGCCAAATGTTGGAGCTGTTGGACCCCGAAGAGGGGATCGAAGTGTCGCGGACGCTGTTTCGCGTCAAATCGGTCTCGAAGCTGCTCACGAGCTGGGAAAACGTTCCGGTTATTGCGCGCGATGACAAGACGCCGGCTGATCCCGAGTCCCACCTCGCCGGGAAATTCCATCTTCTCGATCGCGAGCCCGTTTCTCCAGACAATTTGAAGAATATCCAGATCGACGACGTTCCCAATATTATGGGCGACATCACGGTCATCGACGCCGATGGGGCATCGGACAGTCCGGCACAGGTCCTATTCGAATACGACGGACAACCCAAACTCAACACGCAAATCAAGTTCTTGTTAGAAACGGCACAAGGGGAACTCGAACAGGAGGGTGAACCGGAAGTCGCCTCCATTTTGGCCTCGGAGATCTATGATCTGCAGCACTTTTGGTACCTTCCCCCGGCGACGCCCTTGCACACGGTGCACCGGCTGTCGCGGGAGCGTTGGGAGCGGGTGCTGTCCGACGTCTGGCCGAACATGCCACTCGCCGCGCTGGACGGCAAAACTGCCTTGGAAGCGGCGGGTGACGAAGACTCGAAGGTTGAATTGACGGCGGCCGTCGGCACGCTCCAGGCCATTTGCGACCAACGGGAGTTCTTTTTTGACTCACAGCCGCTGCGGGAGCGGTTGCAGGTGCCCGCACCGACCGCGCTGGATGTCGGCGAGGAAACCGTACTGTCAACGTTCACGCTTGGCCAGCTATGCAGGTTGCAGATCGCGAAATTGAGCGATGATCAGTTGATGCACGTTTTGCGGCGAGTGTTGGTTACCAAGGTCAGTTCGCTGTCATACGACGTCTTCGTCGAAGTTCTCGCCCGAGAGGACCTATTAAACGACGATGAGATTAGCGGCATCTACTCGGAGTTGGTCGGATTAAGCCGCGCAAAAATGAATCGCGAGGAGGCCCTGAGTTGGATTCAAAAAGGGCGCGATTTTGACCGCAATCGCAACCAGCCGATCGAAGCCTTCGCAATCTGGGACCTCCGCGAAGCAACCGTGCGGCTGTGGGAGCCCTCTGATCCGCAAGGCCCGCAAATCCTCAAGCGCATGTGGGAAGAGACCGCCGTCAAATTACCCTATCTCCGCAACGTGCTTCAGGCGCTGGTCCAATCCGCTCGGATGGATCCCCCCTGGGAGGACGGAATCATTCAGCCCGGCAAGCCGGTCGATACCGGCGGCGTCTGGACGCCGGGTGAACAGCCCGCGGGAGAAAAGTCCAAGTTATGGATTCCGGGCCAGGATTGATCCCCGGCCCCCAGTTTGCCGGATTATCGGGTAACGATTCCGACGGCGGGAACCGTCCGGGCTTGATTGTCGTCCAACAGGGTACGATATAATACCTAGTACCAGTTTCAAAACCCGGTCGCGCCTGTTGGTGAATCGGTCATTCACGCGCAAAGGCGTCGCGTCAGAGGGTTTTGAAACCCGTTGTAGGGGGGGCCTGGGCGGAAACCGCCGCTTAGGTGACCTGGGCCACGCTCGCAGATCCAATCCGGGTGAATCATGGCGACCACAGAACACGCAACCGTCGACAACCCGCATCAATACGTCGATTTTGACGAATACGTCAGTTATCACTTGGCGCGCACCCAATCCGGCATCAAATACAGTGAAATCCTGACGACGCTCGGCTGGATCGCCACGTTGGGACTGGCGTATCTGCTGCTGTTTACCGTCCTGGATCATTGGTTCATCGACGGCGGCTTTAGCCGCGCTGCCCGGGTCGCCCTGTTACTGGGCATGATTGGAATTGGACTGGGATGGTTCGCTTGGCGGGTCGTGCTGCCCTACTTGAGGCGGATCAATGCGCTCTACGCCGCCCGCGAGATCGAGCGGGCAACCCCGACTCTCAAAGGGGGCCTGCTCAATCTGGTCGACCTGCAACATGCGAATAAACGTATTCCCGACCACGTGCGGGTTGCCATCGAAAAACGGGCGGCATTGGAGCTATCGAACGTTGACGTCGACCATGCCGTAGATCGCCGCCCGCTGATGCGGGTGTCGTACCTGCTGTTGGCCGTGGTAACCGCGTGCTGCCTGTACGCATTGTTCTCGCCGAAGGACATCCTCGCCTCAGTAAAACGAGCCTTGCTGCCGACGTCCGCCACAGCACCTCCCACACAAACCCGCATTACCAACGTCGAACCGGGGAACGTCACCGTCGTGGCCGGCGCCACCGTCACAGTCAAGGCCAATATCGGCGGCCGCATGCCGGAACAGGTAATGCTCTATTACAGCACCAGCGACCGCAAATATGTCGACGAGCCGGTCGCCATGGAGCAGCCCGATGCAGAGCTCCCCGCCTTCGTCGCCACGCTATCCGGCGAAAACGGGCGGGGCTTGCTCGAAGATTTGACGTATCGCATCGAAGCGGGCGACGCGGCCACGCACGATTTCCAGATCACGGTGACCAAACCGCCGTCGGCCGACGTTCAATCGGTGGCCTACGAGTTCCCTTCCTATATGGAAATGGAAAACCGCACCGAACCCACGGGGCACATCAGCGCCCACGAGGGAACCGTGGTTCGCATCGAAGCCCAGACGAACATTCCGGTGGCGACCGCGAAGATCGTGTTTGTTGAGAATGAGCAGCCGACTGGTGAAGAAGTGCGGATGAAAGTCACCGACGGCACCCGCCTCTCCGGTGAATGGAAATTGGCCATCCGCGACGACGGGACCTTTGCGCCGCACTATTGGATCGAGTGTCAGACCGAAGACGGCCGCACTGATCCGGATCCGACGCGGTATAACGTAATGATCAAACCGGACCAGGCTCCGTTGATCGAATTACTGGCGCCGCAGCGCGATTTGCAGATGCCCGCCAATGGCATCGTTCCCCTGGTGTATCGAGCTGCCGATCCCGACTTTCGCCTCCGCTCGGTCAGGCTGCAAGTCGTCAAAGATGGCAGCGTGATCGTTTCAGATCCGCTGGTCGATGAAGACCGATTGGGCAAGGCGGTCCAGGGACGCTATGAATGGAAACTGGAGCCGCTCAAGCTCACCACGGGCGAACGGCTGCAATTCTATCTGCAGGCCAAGGACAATCGAATTCCGCTGGCGAACACGAAACAGACGGCGAAACTGAACGTCGAAATCATCGATCCCGTCAGCGAGGAAGAAGCGCAGGAGCAACTCGAACAGGAAAAGCAGAAGCAACAGGAAGAACTGCAACAGGACACGGAGGAACCGCAAAACGCGCGCGATGAGGACCAACCGAAAAACGACGGACCAAACGACCAAGGCGAACCGCAGCAGGAAGATTCCGAATCCGGCGATCCCGGTGACGGCCAACAGGGCAACGAAGAGACGGCGGAGGGGGAACCAAACGAACAACAACAGCGCCAACCCGGCCAGGACGGTGACGCGTCCGAAGCCTCAGATGACGAACAAACGCCCGGCGACCAGCCCGGCGGTTCCGGAGAACCTGGAGACGCCCAGGACGGGTCGGCGCAGGAAGAACGTCCGCTGGACCCGAACAATCAACAGGATCAAGAGGAAGCGCTGAAGAGGATTCTCGAAAACCAGAAACAACGAGATCAAAACGGACAGGACGGTGCGCGCGACCCGCAACAGCAACAGAACGAAAACAAACGAAACGGCGCGAAACAAGACAACCAAAAACAAGACGGCGATCAACAGCAGAAACAACAACAACCCGGCGACAAACAAGACAACGAAAACCAAAACGGCAACGAATCGCAGCCGGGCGGACGAAACGACGACGATCCGCAACAGCCGGGTGATGAGGGGGACCAGCAACCCGGCACGGAAAACGCCGACCAGCCGGATGATGCACGTTCGGAAGAGGGCGATCCGAGCAAGAATAAGTACTCGGACTCCCCCAAGAACGAAAAGAAACCCCAAGACGGTCAGAAACCCCAGGGTGAACCGGGCGCCCAGGGGGCTGACAAAGATCTCAATCCGGGGGAAGATCCGCAGTCGGAGAACGATCCGAATTCGAAGGATTCGTCACCCGGCCGCGAAAAAAACGATCAAGATAAACCGAATCCGGCTCAGGGGGATGGAAAGAACTCGGGCGAAAAACCCGACGAGGAACAACCCGGCCGCGAAGAGGACGACGTCAACGGCACCGAAAAACCGGCTGCCGGCGACGAGAACGCCAAAAAGAAGGAAGCCACCGGCGACGAAACCGGCAAGGGCAAAGCAGCCGACGAACGGGACGCCGAAAAGGCCAAAAAGCAACTCGATCGGGAAGGGGACAAGAACGAAAAGACGCGCAAGCCCGGCGACCCGGCCGACAAGCCGCAGGATCGCGAGCAGGGCGCTCCCCACAAGCAGGATCCCAACCAGACGAAGCCGCAGCCAGGCAAATCCCAGCAATCGTCTAACGATCCCCAGCCGGCCGAGAAGAAGTCGCCACCTAAAGGCAACTCTCAAACAAAGCCGCAACAAAAGCAACAAACTGATCCACAGCCCAACACCGGTGACAAGAAACCGCCGGGACAGAACGAACAGAAGCAGCAACCTCCCGACGCCCCCCCCGGTGAAGAGAAACAAGACAATCAAAATCCCGAGGGAGGCGACAAACCCCCGCAGCAACCCGAGCCGGACGCCGGTGACCAACCACCCCACGCGTGAGAGCAACAACAAGGAAAGCCGGCGGAGAAACCTGCGGAACAACCGGCGGATGACCCAAACGGCCACCCGGGTGCCGACCCGGGCGGCGAATCGCAAAAATCCGACGACTCGCAGGGGGATGCCGGCGATAAGCAATCGCAATCCGATGGCGAAAAAGGAAAATCAGGCGCAGAACCGGCAGGCGGCGGACAACCCGGCGATCAGGGCGCCCCGTCCGGTGAACAAAGCGGCGACAAACCCGGTTCCCAACCGGGAGAGGGCTCTCAAACCCCCACCGGAGAATCCGGCGGCGGTGCCACGTCGGCTCCCGACGGCGCGCAGAACGAAGCCGGCAACGCCGTCGGGGATGCTGCCGCAGACGCCGAGGGCGAGGCGGGTGCCCAACAAGGCCAAGGGGAAGGAGATTCAAACCCGGCCAGCAACGCCGAAGACCCGAACCTGGAATACTCCAAAAAGGCAACCGAGCTGGTGCTCGATCGGATCAACGGCGATCTGGAACGCGGCGAGGTGGATCAGAAGCTCTTGGAGGAACTCGGCTGGACGAAAGAGCAATTGCGCGAGTTCTCCGAGCGAATGCAGAACAAGCTGCAAAAACTGGAAGACAAATCCGACAACAGCCCCGCGGCGATCGCCGAGCGGCGGCAGTTTGAGGAGATGCTCAAAGACTTAAGCCCGCAGTCGCAAACCGATAAGCGGTCCAGTTCAACCGAATACCAACAGCGCGTGCAGCAATTCGACGCCAAGGACCGTAAGAAGGTCCCCCTGTCCTTGCGTCCGCGAGTGCGGGCTTACACCCGACATATGTCTAAAGACGCGAACGCACCGGGTGAGAAGTCCAAGTCGCAGAAATGATTCAATTGCTCAGGCGCGCTTTTGCGGCCATTTCCTGACCGAATGACGGCAATTCGTGCCAGGAGAGAACTCGCCGATGCGCCGCTATCAATTCCCGTTTTGTTTCGTCTTGGGCGCAGCGGTCACGCTGGGGGTTGGGCTCTCATCTTTGACGGCAGCCGAGGTTGTCGTCAGCGTGGTCGATACCGGAACGAACAGCGCGGTGCCCTGCCGCGTGCATCTCAAAGATGCCAGCGGGATGCCCGTGCTAAGCGACGCGCTACCCAGTTACCGCGATCACTTCGTCTGCCCGGGCACAGCGACATTGGATCTACCGAGCGGTGAATATACCTACGAGGTCGAGCGGGGCCCGGAGTATGACGCCGCCCTCGGCAAGTTTACGGTCACTGACGGCGTGAAAAGCGACATTCCCGTCACGCTGACGCGAATCACCGATCTGGCGGCCGACGGGTGGTGGTCGGGAGAACTGCACGTCCACCGCGCCGTGAAAGACATCGAGTTGTTAATGCAGGCTGAGGATCTGCACGTCGCCCCGGTGATCACTTGGTGGAACAACCAGAATCACTGGAAGGAAGCGGCGATTCCCGAGGAGTTGCTTGTCCGCTTTGACGGGAATCGATTCTATCATCTCATGGCCGGTGAGGATGAACGCGAAGGGGGAGCGCTGTTGTACTTCCACCTCACGCGTCCGCTGGAAATCATCGGCGCGACGCGGGAATATCCCTCGCCCATGGTATTCCTCCAGGCCGCGCGCAAGCACGATGACGTCTGGGTCGATATCGAAAAACCATTCTGGTGGGACGTGCCGATTTGGCTGGCCAGCGGGCAGGTCGACTCGGTCGGGCTGGCCAACAACCACATGTGCCGCAGCACGATGTACGAGAACGAAGCCTGGGGCAAACCGCGGGACGACGTGCGGCTTCCCCCGCCGCTGGGGAACGGTTTGTGGACGCAAGAACTGTATTACAAGATTCTCAACACGGGCTTGCGGATTCCGCCGTCGGCCGGTAGTGCGTCGGGCGTGTTGCCGAATCCGGTCGGATACAACCGCGTCTACGTGCATCTGGACGGCGAGTTGACCTACGATGCGTGGTGGGATGGCTTGCGGGCCGGACGATCGTTCGTTACTAACGGCCCGCTGCTGCGGGTGACTGCCAACGGCGAATTGCCCGGGCATGTGTTCACAAGCGACGGAAAGACGCCAATTGACATCCAGATGACAGCCGACGTTAAGGGCCGCGATGATATCGAAGCGATCGAAGTCATTCAAAACGGCGACGTCGTGCAATCGATCCCAGCGGCCGGCACAAGCTATTCCGGGGAACTGCCGAAGATCACATTTGATCGCAGTGGATGGTTTCTGTTGCGCGTTCGCTGCAAGAGTCCGCGGACGTTTCGATTTGCGTCGACGGCGCCGTATTACGTTGAGATCGGTGATGAAAAACAGCGGATCAGCAAGGCGGCGGCGCAATTCTTCGCCGACTGGGTCGACGAGCGCGCCGCCCGCGTGAAGCTGACGGATCCGCAGATGCGGCAAGAGGTACTCAAGCACCATGACGCGGCCCGCAGGTTTTGGCGGGCACAAATGGAAGCAGCGAATGCAGATTAGAAGCAACGATGTGTAATCACGCCGTGACCGAATCTTGAAACGAATTATGGGAAACCCTATGACGGTGAAACTGTGGAGAGTTGTTGTTTTAATGGCAATCGCATCTGCCGTGTCGAGCACGGCTTCGATCGCGGCCGAACCGGCCAAGTCGAAACGGGAACTCGTCAAGCCGTCGCCGTACACGATTTACCGGACTGCGACGCCGATCAAGATCGACGGCAAGCTCGACGAGCCGGGATGGTTTGCGGCGCCGGCGGTTGGGGATTTTCAATTTGCCTGGTACGAAGCGGGCAAGCCGGAACAAACCGTCGCCAAATTGCTATGGGACGACAAGTCGCTCTACGTCGCCTTTATTTGCGAAGATGAGTTCATCTCGGGAACGCGGACCGCACGGGACAGCGATGTGTGGGAGGACGACTGCGTCGAAGTCTTCACAGCTCCCAATCCCGATTTGCCGGAGGCGTATTTCAATATCGAAATGAACGTCCGCGGCGCGAATTTGGACGGTTACCACCCTTCCGACAAATCGGCACCTTTTAAGGGGGACTGGAATCCCGAAGGCCTCAAGATCAAGACCTCGATCGTCGGCACGCTCAACGATGATAGCGACGCAGATTCGCTGTGGATCCTGGAAGCGGCGATCCCATTCGCCGCTTTTGCGCACGCCGCAAAGCACACGCCGCCGCATGCAAAAGACGTGTGGCATCTAAATCTGAATCGGCTGGGCGGCGTCACGAATCCCCAATTCAGCCAGTGGTCGCCCGGGACGTCGCCGAAACCGCAATACCACCGCCCGCAGGACTTTGGCCGCGTGATTTTCTCCGACGAGACGCGACCGGTGACCGAGGTGGGTGAATCGAAGTAGCTGGAATTATTCCAAAATCACGCGTCGCGGCGCACCGATTGGCGGGCGATTAACCCGGCAAGGTAGCCTCCTTTGAAGCCGCCGTCGATGTTCACAACGGTGACGTTGGCGGCGCAGCTGTTGATCATGCCCAACAGCGCCGCCAATCCGCCGAAACTGGCGCCATAGCCGACGCTGGTGGGGACGGCGATCACGGGGCAGGCGACGTGTCCGCCCACGACTGACGGCAAAGCCCCTTCCATACCGGCGGCAACGACAACGGCGTCGGCGTCGACAAAATTTGGCTTCTCTTGCAGTAGCCGGTGCGGACCGGCGACGCCGATATCAACGATCAGCCGCACGTTGCAGCCCATCCACCGCGCCGTCTCCACCGCTTCTTCCGCCACCGGACGGTCCCCCGTCCCGGCAGTGATTACCACGACGTCGCCCGACGGTGCGGGAAGGCTTGCTAGGGGAATGCGGATGGTTCGCGCCACGGCGTTGTGCTGGGCATTCGGGAACCACTCCAGCAACTGCTCGGCTTTGTCGGCCGAGAGACGCGTGCCGAAACAATCCTGGCCCCGCTCGATCAAGACGCGAAAGATATCGGCAATCGCCTCGGCCGTTTTGCCTTCGCAGAAGACGACCTCGGGATAGCCGCACCGCTTCTCGCGGTCGACGTCGACTTGGGCGTCGTGCGTGCCGACGGTCCGCGTCGCCGAGAGTTGATCCAGCAAGGCCTCGGGCGTGACGTCGCCGCGGCGGAGCGATTCCAGAAGTTCCAGCAGTTGTTTTTTGTCGATGTCCACGGTTTTCGTTGCGTATGAAGAATACCCCCCGGCGGAGCCGGGGGATGGGAGCGGGCGGGCTGATGGTGTGTTAGTAGCCGACGGCGGCGCCGTCTTTGCGCGATTCGGTGCCGCCATGAATCGTGCCGTGTTCATCGTCAATCATAATCGCCTGATAGCCGCCATAGGAACCCACGGCCGGTTCGACTTGGTGTCCCTTGGCCCTGAGAGCGTCGATAATCGACTTCGGAATCCTCGTTTCCACCTGCACCGTCCCTCCGTCGGCGTCCATGGGAATATCAGTCGGCGTTTGCGAGCCTACGTGCCGAATGCGAGCGGCGTCGCCGGCCGCCTGCACGTCCATCCCGAAGTCAATCATGTTGATCAACACCTGCACGTGCCCCTGCGGCTGCATGTCGCCCCCCATCACGCCGAAACACAACCAGGGCTTGCCGTCCTTTGTCGCCATGGCGGGGATAATCGTATGGAAAGGCCGTTTGTGCGGCTCCAAGCGGTTCAGATGGTCCTCTTCCAGAGAGAACAAGGCGCCGCGGTTCTGCAGCACAAAACCAACGTCGCCCGGCACCATCCAAGACCCGAATCCGAAGTAGTTACTTTGAATTAGCGAACAGCAGTTGCGGTCCTTGTCGACAACCGTCAGATAGATCGTGTCCCCCTGCTCGAGTTTGGGGTCTCCAGCAGGCACGTTGGTCGCGGCACGGTTGGGATCGATCAGCCCACGGCGGCGATCGGCATACGGTTTGGAGATCAATTCGGCAGTCGGCAGTTCGTTGAAGGCGGGATCGGCATAGAACTTCGCGCGGTCGGCGAAGGCTAGCTTCTTAGCTTCGACGAACAGGTGCGCAAACTCCGGGCTGTTGTGACCCAGTGTTTTGATGTCATAGGGTTCCAACAGATTCAAAATCTGCAGTGCGGCGATCCCCTGACCATTGGGGGGGAGCTCCCAAATGTCGTAGCCGCGATAATTCGTCGAGACCGGCTCGACCCATTCGGAGGTGTGGTCCTCGAAATCTTTGATCGAAAAATACCCGCCGTTCTTCTCGCTGAAATCGACGATGGTTTTGGCGATATCACCGCGGTAGAACGCGTCCCGCCCCCCCTCGGCGATCTTGCGGTACGTGGCGGCCAGATTCGGGTTGCGGAAGATTTCGCCAATCTCCGGCGCACGTCCGCCGGGCAAATAGGTTTGCGCCGTGTCGGGCCATTCCCCAAGCGCCTCTTCGCCACTTTTCCACCCACGGCCGATGATCTCGCTGACCGGGAAACCCGTTTCGGCGTATTCGATGGCGGGCTGCAGGATTTCCTTGAGCGGCAGAGTGCCGAAGCGTTGATTGAGTTCCGCCCAGCCGTCGACGCAGCCGGGCACCGACCAGGGAAGCGGGCCTTTCGTCGGAATTTGCGACAATCCCCGTTCGGCGAAGACCTGCCGGTTCAGTTGATACGGGCTACGTCCGCTGGCGTTGAGGCCGTAGAGTTTTTGCGATTTCGCGTCCCAATAGATCACGAACAGATCGCCGCCGATACCGCAACTCATCGGTTCAGTGAGCCCGATCACGGCGTTGGCGGCGATGGCCGCGTCGGCGGCGTTTCCACCCGCCTTAAGGATGTCGAGACCGGCCTGGGCCGCCAACGGTTGGCTGGTGGCCACGATGCCGTTTTTGGCGATGACCGCCGAGCGGCTCTGCCGGCCGTTTGGGGCGGGACGCACGTATCCGCTCTCGGCGACTGCTCGCTTCCCGGAGAAGTACAGTTCAAAGTCGCGCCACATGATGCCTCCACAAACAAGTAACAGAGCGACGGTTCCACACAGCAGGCTTTGTCGGCGGGTTAAGTAAGGCATGTTCAACCGAGCATTGGAGGCAAAATTGGGGGAGTCGGGAATAGCGGGCACGATTGCCAGTGTGTCGATTCGCTCGTCGAGATTCAACTGCGCGACTTAAAACGCCTTTGGGACCAGCAGGCAAGCGAACGTCCAGCGTGACTTGCCCCTCACCCCCAGCCCCTCTCCCGGAGAGAGAGGGGGGATACTCCGTGGAGATGTCCAACAACGAATTCCGAAATCCTTCCGCTCCTCCTGGGAGAGAGCCGGGGTGAGGGCCTTGGCAAACTGGTCAACAGCCGCTGCGCCATCTCAAATCAACCGACTCGCCGTAGAAAATTATTCAATCGGAAAAATCGTCAAAGCTTACCAAATCGATTTAAGCCACAGGAGTGTCGCGGTCGATACAACCCGACAATGGATGATTTGTGTGTGGCTCAGCGGGATCGCAGATCTCGTTTTGTCACAGGGCTGCGACGACGGCCGAATCCTTGAGGGTGATCCACCAAATCACACCTTGTCTTTCGGTCAGAATGCTCTCGAAACCAGTTTTCCGGGCCAAGTACCGGTCGGCGATGTTTTCGACTTCGTCCCGGTTTTCGGGATGGCTCGTCGCAATGGACCGGTCACTAATTTGAAACAAAGAGGTATCAGGATGCGAAGCGGGATGTGGATACTCGCGATGGCAGCCATCGTGGGAATGACCAGTGCGGCCTGGGCCGCGGATGAGGGTTCTAGTGCCGAGGACAAACTCTCGCGTTACGAGAAATTCCTCGCCAAAAAGACGAGCGCCAAACGCAGTACGACGACAAAGCGTTCAACTGACGCGTCGAGCGCGGCCGCACGCGCCATTCGGCGGTACAGCCGTGATCGGGCAACGGCCGTCAAGAACTATCGCAAACTCTTCGAGGCCGACGTCGCACAGGAGACGGCCAAGTCGAATGCCGACGACGTGCGGCACGCCAATCATCTCCGGGATGATGAATCAGGCCGCGACGAGGAAGTTCATCAGGCAGCCGGTCGCCGCGCCGTCGCGCCAAAGCCTCCGGTCTATCAAGCCGAGCATCGCGACGATGGCGACGAACGCGAAACGATTAGCCAAACCCGCGCCGTCGATACGGTTCCGTCGATCGATTTCGACGATCTGAAACAATCCGAGATGAGCCCCGCGCCCTCGTTGGGGTCGGCGACAGGCACGCCCTCGGTCCATCTGAGCTGGAAAATGCACGACGAAATCAACGTCGGTCAAGAATGCGAATGCAGCCTGATCGTCGAAAATCCCAGCAGCGCTGCTGCCCGGGAAGTGATCGTCGAAGCGGACTTCCCCAACTCGGTGCGGCTGTTGAGTGCCGAACCCAAGCCGACTAGCAGCGTCGAACGCCTGGTCTGGGAGTTCGCCGATCTGCCCGCCGGGTCGAAGACCGACATTCGCATTCGGCTGATTCCGAGCGTTCCGGGCGAATTGGCCACCTCGGCCAACGTGCGGTTCACGGGCACGGCGGTCGCCAACTTCCAAGTGGAAGAGCCGCTGTTGAAAGTCGACATGCAGGGGCCGGAATCGGCTGTGATCGGCGATCCGGCGACGCATATGGTGACCGTTTCGAATCCGGGCACCGGCATCGCACACAATGTCGTGCTGCAAGCCTCGATTCCTGAAGGACTGAAGCACTCCAAAGGAGAAGAGTTGTCGATCGGCGTCGGATCGTTGGGTCCGGGAGAAAGCCGTTCGATTCGCCTGGCCCTGGCGGCCGTCAGCGGCGGCGATCACATCGTGCTCGTGCAGGCTCAAGGAGACGGCGGACTGAAGCAACGGGCCGCGTCCCGTATCCAAGTGATCGCTCCCAGTCTGGATGTGAACATCGACGGGCCGACTTTGCGGTACATCAACCGCCAGGCCAAGTACGAATTGACCATTACCAACAAGGGCGGCGCGGCCAGCAATAACGTACGCGTCTACCATGAACTTCCGGCCGGATTCGAGTTTGTCAAAGCCAGCAATGGCGGCAAAGCCGATTCGTCGGGCAAAGGCGTGACCTGGTACGTCGGCCATCTCGATGCCGGTGCGACGGTTTCCTTGGACGTCGAGTTGCTCGCCAAGAACATCGGCGATTTCCAACACCACGTTCGCGTCACTTCGGATGAAGGCAGCCATAAGGAAATCGAAATGGCCGCCAGCGTTGAAGGGAGCGCCGCCCTGGTCATGACGTTCGAGAATTCGGACGACCCGGTGGAAGTCGGTGCGGAAACGACGATCGAAGCCCGCGTGGAAAACCGAGGCACCAAAGCGGCCTCCAACATGGGCATCTCAATCGAATTGCCGACGCGTGTTGATCTGATCCACGCCGAAGGGCCGGCCACGCACATCGCCGAAAACGGCCTGTTGGTCTTCCGCTCGCTACCGGAATTGGCGCCGGGAGAATCGGTCACCTACCGGCTCCGCTTGATTGGGAACGAACCCGGTAACCTGCGGTTCCGTGCCCGGTTGACCAGCGACTCGATCCAACAGCCGCTGATCGTCGAGGAACTCACGAAGTTCTACGGCGAATAAGAAGAGACGTGATTCGGGGCACTCGCCCACGATCATCCAGAAGCGTCAGCCCAGGCCGTTCACCTCGCGTGAACGGCCTGGTGTTGGTTTAGGGGGAGCGGAATTCGATCTGGCTAGAGTCCAGGCGGCGTAGCAGTTCGCCGAATTGCTGCCAGCGGCTACCTTGTCAAGATGATCCACACCGCGTGGATGATACCCGGAATGTAGCCCAACAATGTCAGCAGAATGTTGATCCAAAAGTGCGCGCCGAAACCCACCTGCAGCCATACGCCGACGGGCGGCAAGAGAATCGCCAACAGGATGCGAATGATGTCGGCCTTATCCGACGTGTTAACGGGGGTTACGGGACCTGCTTGCTGCGTCATGTTGTGAGTTCCTTGATAAATGTGTGTATTTAAGGACTTGTACAAGTGAAATCTTGCTGCCTCATGGGAGGCAGTCGTTTGTACTGGCCGCCGGTGGGGCGTCTCGCCTCATGCGCTCATCGACCGGAATGTTGACGGTCCTTCCTGACCCGCGGCTCGGCAGGAGCCTCATTCTCCCAATCGAAACCATGTTCGAGATTGATCGACGTGGTTACGCAGGGCTGGTATCTAACACACGGTGCCGTTCGTGCATCACGCGGTCGAACTCCAAAATCGCCGCCGGGTCCTCGCTAACCATGCGGACTTTGGCCAGGTTTTCGCGGGCCGTCTTTTCTTCTTCGACCTGCTCCGTGATGAACCATTGCAATTCGACCAGCGAGGCAAAGGCGCGCTGGTCCATTGCCATCTGGAAAATCGCGTCGATCCGCTGTGTATTTTCTTCTTCCTGTTTCATAGCGGCGTGAAAGACCTCGACGATCGACTTGTATTCCGTCTCGGTCGGCTGGACCGCCTTGAGCTGCACTGGGGCATTGCGTTCGATTAGAAACTCGTACAACTTCATCGCGTGCGTGTATTCCTCTTGCGCCTGAGCCCGCAACCAATTGGCGCAGCCATGCAGCTGTTTTCCGGAGCACCAGGCGGACATGCCGAGATAGGAGTACCAAGCCGTTAGTTCGGCATTGATTTGTTCGTTGAGTGCGTTAAAAACAAGTTCCTTAGGCATGGGACACCTCAAATTTCGTACAAGTGTGCGTAGAAGCAGATTCAAAACCCGGCTGCGCCTGTTCGAGAAATCGTCAAACAAGTCTGGGCGTGATGCGTCAGAGGGTATTGGAACCAGCTCTATAGTGATTCGGCATGTTTTTTGTGTGTAGGACGAATAAGAGCAGTTCACGTGCCGCTGGCCGACAGGATGGAATCATCCGTGCCTTTTTCGGAAAAATCATGAAAATCGCCCAATTCCTCCGCGAAATCCTGACGGCCCCTGTCGCGGATTCCGGCAAACCTCAGAGATATTATTGGTCGCCGATCGACCAGGACGTTCGTCGGATGAACAGGGCTTAAATGGCTACCATGCGGCAATCAGGACAACAATTCTTCGGAACTCCCGGCGGCCGTTGTGCCCCTCTGGTGATCGGGACAGATTTGCGATGCAGATAACACCGGTACATATCCTCTGGAACGGGCATGCGGGATCGGCCGCCGCAAATCAGGCGGTATTGGAGGAGTTTCAGCGGCACCCAGACATCACCGTGCATCACCCGACAACCTCGAATCAGTCACGGATTTTGGCCGAAACCCTGTCCAACGACGGCGCCAAGACGATCGTCGCAGCGGGCGGCGACGGCAGCATCAACTCGGTCGTGCAGGGCCTCATGGCGGCCGGGGCCAAATCGCAATTGGGGGTGTTGCCGCTTGGAACAGGCAATGATTTTTGCCGCACACTCGCGGTTCCCTTGGACGTGCCGCAGGCGGCCGCATTGATCCACAGCGGCTCAACCCGCCGCGTCGACGTCGCCTGTGCCGTGACCCCCGATGAGAAGGTCTATTTCGCGAATATGGCCACCGGCGGCAACACGGGCCGTTTTACGCAAAAGCTGACCGACGAGATGAAACAGTTCTGGGGTCCGCTGGTCTACTTGCGGGGAGTCCTCGACGTGCTCGCCGATTTGGTGCCGTTTCAAGTGACCGTCAAATTCGACGACGAGTCTCCGCAGCGGTACACCGCGCTCAATATTTTCGCAGCGAACGGCCGCACTTCGGGAACGGGGCTGCAGGTCGCCCCCGATGCCAGCCTCGAGGATGGATTGCTGGACGTGGTGATCGTGCTCGATTGCGAGCCGGTGGAGATCGCCGGTTTGGCGACCGATTTCGCGCTGGGCGACTACCGCGAGAACGAGAACATCATCTATCGCCGCGCCGCGCGCATCTCGATCGATTCCGATCCGCCGATGGCGTTTTCGGCGGACGGCAATCTTTTGTCCGAATCGGCGGTCGAATTCCACATCCAGCCGTCCGCGCTGGAAGTCATCGTCGGACCCGACTATGTGCCCAGCCCCGAAACTTCGCCTCTCAGTTAGTCGATGACGCGCCGCCCAAAATTTGCAGCGGCGCCCGTTCATCGATCCCTACTTCCGCGAATAGGACCACTCAACTTCCGCATAGCCCAAAGAAAACTCTTCCGTCGGAACGGTATCGCCGGAGGCGTCCGCACCCCCCTGAACGATAATTGTGTTGTTTACCGTGTACGCTTGCTCGCCCGGAGAAATTGTCTGCGACACGCTATTTATCTCTATCCAGTTCTTATAGAACTCGGCGGGTTTGACTTCCGATGGTA
>CALFYU010000605.1 GCA_937952455.1 uncultured Planctomycetaceae bacterium | reverse complement strand
GATCATCGACTGGTCGCCGCACAGATAGACGTGTGTGCGCGACGGCTCGACCTTTTTGCCCAAGGCCCCCTCGAGCTGTCCCGAGGTGATGAATCTCTGCAGGTATTGTTTGCCGACGAACTGGGGGTGCGTATTGTCGAGGTTCTGCGGTTCGCGCGTGGTCATCGGGCAATAGACATAGTTGGGATACTTTGCCGCTAGCGCGTCGTGAACATCTTTGTAGGCCAAATCGTTCTTGTACCGTACGCAGACGGCACTGATGATTTTGCCGCGGTGGCCGCGCTTTAAGAGTTCGGCAAGCATCGCATTGTGCGGCGCCTCGCCGGTGCCGGTGGCCAAGAGGATCACGTCGTCATCGTCTGTGACCGGAGCAAGTGTATAGTGCCCGGTGACCTTGGGGCCGAGAAATAGCCGGTCGCCGGATTTGAGAGCGAACAGTCGGGGCGTGAGCGCCGGGGGTTTGGGGTCGGCCTGACGAACGAGGGCGATATAGAATTCAAGGTAGTCCAATTCGTGAGCGGCGGCCAATTTGCCGTCGACGAGCACCGGGCAGGAAATGGAATAGGCCCGTTTGATCACCTTTTCCAGGTCTTTTGCAGCCAGGACCTCCAGTTGCGTATCGGACGCCCGCGGCTCCCAGTTGCCCAGACCGATGACAGTATATTGGCCTCCGGAAAACGCGGGAATCGGCTGGTCCGGTTTGATGCGGAGAATCATCAATTCGCCGTGAATCAACCGCAAGTCGGCGACGGTCGCGTTGTAATGCCGCTGCCGCAGTTCGTGAATGCGGGTTTCGGAGAGCGTGTCAGTCATCTGAATGAATGTATCCGTGTGGGGTCGTCAGCCGGAAGTGTTCGCGTCCGCGAACCGCATGCAAATGCAGAACAACGGGAGACGCTGACGGGACCTTGCCGCGAATGAAACACGCGTAGAATTGCCCGAAAAACCACGTCGCCGGCCGGAATTCAGCGAACCAGGATTATCACGATCCTCAGTGATGTTGTCCACCTTGACGGCGGTCATCGAACCGGAGTTTCGCTGGATTCGGCGGCGTTTTCCCCATCCTGAGTCGGCTTATCGCCGGTCTGTGTGGCGGCATCGTGCTGGGGAGTCGCGGCCAGTGCCTGTGCGATGGCGGATTCCAATGGCTGGATGTCTTCGTAGCCGGTATTCCAAGTGACTTTGCCGTCGCGGCCGATGACCCACACCGCTGGAATGTAGTCGCTCCCGAATTGAATCAGAGTTTCCATCGCGCCATAGCCGTTGGGCCAGGTGAAGCCGGCCTTTGCCACGAACTCCTGTGACAGGTTCAACACCGACTCGTCCTCGGAGCACAGTCCGATGAACACGACATCCTCGTCACGAAACTTTTCATGGAGTGCGACCATTTCCGGTGCGGCTTGCAGACAGGGCCAACACCAATGTGCCCACGCTTCGACGACGACGACCTTGTCGCGGCGTTCCTCCGGCGAGGGGGGCTCGCCGTTGATCCAACCGTCGGCCTTGATCGGCGGTGCGGTCTGACCCGGGCCGATACCGTATCCGGACTCAGGCTGGCCGTTGTTCTGAAAGAGATTGGCAGCGCGCATCATCCAGAGAAGCAACGCCAACACGCCGACGACTAACAGGATCAACACGAGCCGGTCCGACTTCTCCATCAGCGATATTCCTTTGTGATCAGGATGCGGGGCGATTTACGTGCACCCCGCCTGCATCATACGTCAGTCGGTCACGAAATGCTGTGGCCGATCTCACGTATACGACGTTTCTTGCTGGTTTCGGCCTATTTCTTGGTCAGCAGGCCGCGCTTTTCCATCCAAGTCGCACACAAGGGGGGCCAAGCGGAGACGGCCTGATCCGGCTGGCCCAGTCCCAATCCGTGGCGGCCTTTTTCAAAAATATGCAGTTCCACCGGGACGCCCTTCTCCTTGCACGCCAGATAGAAGGCGACGCTATTCTCAGACGGGACGCCTTTGTCACCGGTTGTGTGCCACAAAAAACAGGGGGGCGTCTTGTCGGTGACTTGCTTCTCGCTGGAGACCGACTCCATCAGTTCCGGCGACGGATTGTCCCCCAACAGATTGCGCCGCGACCCCTTGTGGGTATACGCATCGGCCGTCATGGAGATCACTGGATAACAAAGGACCGCAAAGTCGGGACGGCAACCGACGCGATCAATCGGGTCTGACGATTGGGGATCCCCATCGTCAAAGTGCGTCGCCGCCGTGGAGGTCAAATGGCCGCCGGCGGAAAAACCAAGGATGCCGATGCGCGACGGATCGATTCCCAGGGATTTCGCCCGCGCACGAACGGTACGGATGGCCCGCTGCGCGTCCTGCAGCGGGGCAGGGTGGTGGTAACGCGGCCCCAGTCGATACCGCAGGACGACGCCGGTCACGCCCAGCGTGTTGAGCCAGCGGGCGACGTCGTCCCCTTCATAATCCGCCGCCAGCCCGCCATACCCGCCGCCGGGACAGACGACGACGGCCGCACCGCCCGCAATGTCGGCCGGAGCGGGGAAGACCGCGATCGTCGGTTTATCGGCCGGTTCATCGCCCACGGCCCCGGGAGCGCCGTTGGGCCACAACAGTTCTTGCTGCGGTTCAGCGGCGGTTGCGATCGATGCGCACATGATCAAGCAAACCGTGGTTAGGTAGAGTGGACGGAATGTTGGGGAAGATGTCATTGCGAATTCTTTTATTGTTGAATCGAATGGCGAGTGGTCATCGGCTAGAGCGATTGGTGGTGCGACGTGCCGGTTCACAGAATTCGCTGCAGGAGAACTGAGCATTCACCGAACGAAGCTCATTTGGCAATTGCCGGTGAGCTAAGGCGCGAATCGCGTGGTCACTCGCTCGGCAAGTGCTTTATCGGCTTCACTCAGCTCGGAATTCGCACTGGCAGAGCTAGTTGTACCCTACCTTGTGCGGAACTCCT
>CALFYU010000604.1 GCA_937952455.1 uncultured Planctomycetaceae bacterium | reverse complement strand
GTTACGTTCGTTTATCGCCATGGTCGGGCTGCGCGGCGTGGGAATGAACCTCCACGAAGTCCAACAAGCGGCCAAGAACCCGTTCACGGGAGCCGGAAAACTTTGGGACTTTGCGGCTTCCTCAGCGAGCCGCATGTGGGCAAGGGCGCAATTGCCGGTGCCTCACGCGCGGCTGCAGCCGGCGGCCGGTGCGCTGGGTCGCCAGATCGTGCAATTCGGCCGCGCATGCCAGGGATTGCTGATGAAGTATCGCGAGGCGATTCTGGACCGGCAATATCATCACGGCCGGATCGGCGACATCGGCACGGAGTTGTTCATGGCGAGTTGCGTTTATTCGCGGCTGATGGCGCTGGTCGCCGCGGGAAGCCTCGACGAACCCGAAACGGCCCGAGATCTGCAAACGGGTCTCTTGTATCTCAAGATCGCCGAACGCCGCAATCGCGCCCGATTGGCGGCGATCGCGGACAACGATGACGACGCGTATACCAAGACGGCCGACGCTTGGCTGGGGTAATTGACCGGCCCTCATGTTCCTCGTCACGTTTTTCACAGCGCGCGGTGGTGCCGACCCTCTTGGCCGGGTAAAGTAACTGAAACGCGGGCGCTCCCCGTCGAGAAAGGCTGGCCGCTTGGAGCGCGTGCAGACGTTTCGGTCACCTTATTCGCGGCGAAAGCAGGAAGTCCGGCTCGATGTCTGATGTGACGGTCAAAGAACGCGGACACGCGGGATACAACGCGGCCTCGGTTCTCGATGCGCGCTTCTTCGAGACGTACGCCAAGGTCAATGACGTCGAGAACTGGCAACGCAAAAAGTTCCGCTTCGCGCTCGCGGTAGGTGCGGTCTTGGTGTTGTTGAACCTTACCGGCGTACTAAAACTGACCCGCCCCACGACCGTGTATTTCATGGCCGTTCTCTTGATTCACGAGTTAGGGCACTATGTCGGGATGCGGCTTTGCGGTTATCGCGCGGTCGGCATGCTATTCCTACCCTTTTTATCGGACTCGGCCCAAGGCGTAAGGACACATTCCTCGCCGCTGCGCGAAGCGGTTGTCATCTTGCTGGGGCCGCTGCCGGGACTTTTCATTGCCCTGGCATTGTCGTGTTTGGCGGTGCTGGAGTTCTCGCATTCGCTATTTTACGCGGCTATCTATTTCCTGGCCTTCAATACGATCTCGCTGCTGCCCTGCCTGCCCTTCGATGGCGGCCGATTACTGCAGCGAGTCATCCTTGTGCGCTGCCGGTATTTGATGGTGCTGGTTCAAGTACCGTTGGCTTCGGCGCTCGCGCTTGGTGGTTGGCTTTTGGGGATGGAGTTTACGGTCATCCTTGGATTGGGATCATTGTATTGGACGTCGGTCAACTTTCGATTTGACAGCATCGCACAGCGGCTGCATGACCATTTCCCTGAACAGGAGGGGGCCCAGTCCCGCGGCGAAATTTCCATAATGTCGGCCGCGATGATCGTCAATGAATTACGGCAGCACGTCCCTGTGGCGCTGCGGTTCGGCATGGATGCCTGGGCGGTACGTTCCATTTGGGAGCGTGTGATGGCCAAACGCGCGGGGCTAGGGACAATCTTGGCGTCGCTGACTGCTTATGCGGCGGCCTTTGTGATGATTGTTATCGCGATCATCGGCCTGATGACTTATCCCGAAGAACACGTATCGGCGATTCCACTGGCAGACGGAACCCAACAACAACGGGCGACGGTCTCTGTACTCGGGAAAAAGATCATCGAGGTGGATGTTTCCGACGACGGATTCTATCACGGCGTTCAGAAATCCTATGTATTTGGCGGCGATACGGTACATATGTATGGAGAATGGAAAGATGGGTACATGGAGGGTGTATGGACCTCACACACGACCGACGGCGCCAAACAGTCGCGGATGACGTTTAAAAGAGGCGAACTCGTTGGATGCGAAGAGTTCCGCGACGGTGCATGGACAGACAGCGACGCCGCAGACTTGCCGTGGTCGGTCCGATACGACTTGTGGCGGCATGGCCGCAGCGCGCCGGAAGGACCGCATCAACACGAATAGCAAGTCGTCGAAAGTATAAAGCAATGTGCCTGAGGGCAGCGGGAATTCATAATGCGCAGCGGCCTGATGACGCCCCCGCAGTTTGTAACGGCCGGGGCTATCTCGTATCGCGCGTCTCGCCTGTTCCTGCTGAAGCCAAGGCGCTGATTAGTCCGAAATTAAGATGTAACCTGCCTGGGGCGTGTTCTTAGGTTTGGTCTCATTCGCACGAACAGGATGGTTTTGAGACGCGGTGCGGCGTCGCCTGTTTTCCCGGACGATACAGTTTTTGCTTGGCTATAGGGAGATGCTGACCGTGACTGATTTGCTGCACAACGCAACCTATGATCAGATCGTGCTTTCGCTGTGCTTTGCCGCCGTCGTTGTCACCGGTTCGATGATGCACCTCAGCGCGCATATCGGCAACGTGACCCGCGGCCGCCGTACCGGGGGGAATGAGCGGACGCAGCGTTTGAAATTGCAGACTATTCCCGAGAACGAAACGACCGTCCGCGGAAAAGCGGCATAGGCCGCACTCCGGTTCCGCTGCTTCAGTCCCGGGCCTCGATGCAATTGGAAAAACTGTTGCATTAGGCGCGGGCGGCCCTCTCCCGTCATCGTCCGTGCCCGCGTGCATGCAGCCGGCGAAATTGACGTGTTTTCGTCACTTTTGGCCGGAATTGCATGCTATAGATGAGAGCACCTTGTCATTCCACAAGACGATAAGCTGGGCACGAGGACTCTCATGAGCGACACACAAACGGCCGGACCTGTCTTTTCCGACTTTGCCGATGATCCCGATTTTGAGGATCTGCTGCAAATGTTCGCTGAAACCATCGAAGAGCGTAGCGGGCTGTTGCAACAACAGTTTCGTGAGGGCAGCGTCGACGCGATGCGGATGACGGCCCACCAACTCAAAGGGGCAGGGGGTGGATACGGCTTTGACGGCTTGACGGCCGTCGCCGCGGAACTGGAGCAGGCGTGCAAAGAAAACGATATCAACCGCGTGGGCAACGCCTTGGACTCCGTGTTGGAGTACATGTCTCGGATTCGGACTTAAGGTCCCTCGGCCAGGTGAATTGGGCTGATGTCCGCCATCGGTGAGTTCGGCGTTTCGTCAACGAATGCGATGATCCGGACTTGGCTTGACTCCCCGGTGCGCAAACCATACCGATTGTCTTAGAATCACCTGTTTTTTGCCTTGCAACCTCCCAAGATTCCGGGCAGGATGGAATGGGAACGGCGGCGGGAACGCGAGGTGGTTTACCGGTGCGGATCGCCCTGCTGCGCATCTCCCCCTTCGGATTGCGACGCCCCCTTGCGGATTCTCTTGGGGCACCGTTACCATACCGCCCGTAGTCTGTTTGTCATTCCCACGGCCGGCCCCTCGCTTGCCGGCACGACGCGAAACACGTGCAACCGGAAATCCAGGAGTTCAACATGCGGAAATTTACCTCTCTGTTGTTTGCGTTCTCGCTGCTTGCGGTGGGGTATCTGCTCGGTTCGGCGGACTCGTTGTCGCCAGCGCGTTTGTGGGCACAAAATGAGAATCAACCGGCAGCGGCGGCCAATCCCGTGTCGCAGGACACCTTGGACAAGATCGCAGCCGCTCGGACGGCGTTGCAGACGGCACAAGACGCGTTGATTACCGAAGGGCTTTACAAGCCGGCTACCAAAGGTGTCAACCCGATTGCCGTGTTGGCCGGCGGTTTGGACGCGCAGGCCGATCTGGCGGCCGGAGTCGGCGTCGACCCCGGGACCTGTGCCGCGTTGTACGCGGGGTGGGGGGTTGAGGAAGTCGCTGAGCAGTTGGGCCGCGACGCCGAAGGACGGCTCACGTACAAGAAGCAGCTGATTCAGATGTATCCGGTCAGCAGCATCAAAAAACTTTATCAAGCCGCCAATATCGCGAGTGACGACCAATAGAGCGCGGCGCGGTCCATCGTCAGTCGGAATAGTCGTTGCGCTCGGCCGGGTCGTCGGACAGGTACTCGACAAACTCCCATTCGATCCCATCGCTGTCGAGGAAATACTTCCGCCGACGGTGTCGATGATCCGGGACGATGAACCCTTCCTCAAATCCAGCCGCCCGCAGTCGGTCCGTCACCGCATCAGCGTCGTCGACGGCAAAACCGAGGTGATTGAGCGGGCCTTCGCCGGATCGATCCTGAGTCGATTCGTTGAGTGCGACATAGGTGTCGGCGGTCCCGATGTGCAGCCAACGATTTCCGTCTTGAACCCCCTCGCCCCGCACCGTGAATTCGGGAAAAGCCGTTTTGAGAAAGCGGACGGTCTCGTCGATATCGCGGACGGTGATATTGGCGTGTTCCAGTCGATTGGCCATCGATTCTACTCCTCATTCCGTGGGATGACTGATTTGCCCGACATCGGCAATTGTCACATCCCGCGCCTGGTTGTCAAACTACGTGTCCCGGGTAGTATGCCGAGAGAACGTTTGCCTCCTGACCCACATTCTGAAGGGGACTGCGCATGCTCAAAATCTTCGTCGACGGCGATGCCTGTCCGGTCAAGGACGAAGTCTACCGCGTTGCCAAGCGGTACGAAATGACCGTGACGGTCATTGCCAATGCACCGATGCGGGTTCCGGCGGCTGAGTGGGTGACGTTGGTCGTCGTCAAAGGCAATTACGAAGCAGCTGATGATTGGATTGCCGAGCACGTTGCAGCGGATGATATCGTGATTACTTCCGACATTCCGCTCGCTTCACGCTGTCTGGAAAAACAAGCCCACGTACTGGACGCCCGCGGCGGCGCGTTCTCGGCGGCGTCCATCGGCAGCGCCCTGGCCAGCCGAGAATTAATGTCGCAACTCCGCGACTCGGGCGCCATCACCGGCGGGCCGGCCCCGTACAGCAAACAAGATCGATCAAAGTTCTTACAGACGTTGGACCAGACCATTCAAAAACTAAGGCGCAAAAAACAGTCGTAGGGTCCGCTGTGTCTATCGAACGGCATTCCGCGCACATCAAACACTCGCCTTCCCCTGCCGGGCCAATTTCTTAAGCAACCCCACTCCGCGCTCCAGCACGGCATCGTCCGCCGCATACGAAATGCGCAAAAACGCGCCAGCAGAACTGCAGACGCCTCCCGGGACACTCGACAAATAGCTATGGCTCGCTTCGGTCACGAACTCAGTCCCCGTTCCCCACGGTGCTCTGGGGAACAAATAAAATGCCCCGCCGGCGCCGTTGATTTCGAAGTCGTTTTTTAGTTCCGACAGCATGAAGTCGCGTTTGCGGCGGTACTGGTTCACGTAGTCGGAGATGTCGTAGTCCCAGGCGGCCAAACCGGCCCACTGCACCGGATGTGGGGCGCAGACGAACGTGAATTGCTGCAATTTCAACATCTGCTGCATCAGCGCCGACGGTCCGTGCATATATCCCAAGCGCCAGCCCGTCATTGAATGGGATTTGCTGAAGCCGTCGATGACAATCGTCTGATCGTTCCATTGCGCCGGGCTTTGAAATTCCTGGTCATAGCAGTACGCTTTGTAGATTTCGTCGCTGATCAAGGCGACGTCCTTTTCCGCTGCCAAGTCGGCCAAGGCTTTGAGTTGCGAGTCGCCGACGACGTCTCCAGTCGGATTGGCCGGACTGTTGCAGATGATCACCTTGGTGCGGTCGGTGATGGCCGCACGGACTTTGTCGATGTCGATTTGAAAATCGGGATAGGTGTCGATATCGACGACCGTGCCCCCGGCCAACGTCACGAGGTGTTTGTACATGACAAACCAGGGATCGAACACGAGCACCTCGTCGCCCGGGTTGACGAGCCCGCACAGCGCCAGCATCAACCCGCCGCTGGTTCCACTGGTGATGAACACCTGACGATCGGCATGGCCCAGCGTTTTGTCGACATGAGTTTGGATCGTCTCCAGTAGCGGAGCGATGCCCTGGGTCTGGCTGTAGCCGTTGTACCCCTCGGCGGTGGCGCGGGCGAGGGCGTCTTTAATCGGCTGTGGTGTGTCGAAATGCGGTTGTCCGATACTCAGATTCACCGGATCGGTGAGGTTGGCCGCCAAATCGAACACCTTCCGAATCCCGGAGGCATCGATACGTCGCATCCGGTCGGCGATCCATTTTTCGCTCATAGTGGGTCTATATCCTGGTGCCGTGTAGATCAAAGTCAGGTTTCCGTCGGGCCGATGACCGGCGAACATGGTTTATCATAGCACCTCCGCTGCACACGGCACACCAAACGGGGTAGGCGCCTAAATGCGGCGTTTACCTTGGGGAATCGGGGCACGCTTTTGATCGGCCGGGCAACTCGCTAGGATGTCCGCAGCAGCAAAGCAGATTTTTGGCTGACGATCGATTCAATAGGCATACCCGAGTCAGGAAATAGGGCGATGAGCGAATTTCGCACGGAACACGATTCCATGGGGGACGTCCAGGTCCCCGCCAAGGCATATTACGGGGCCCAAACGCAGCGGGCGGTCGATAACTTTCCCATCTCCGGCTGGTCGCTGCCCACGGATCTGATCCACGCCATGGGACGCGTGAAGTATGCCGCCGCCATCGCCAATCGGGACGTCGGCAAGCTGACCGGCACCGGGAAAAACCCGCTCAACGACAAACAGGTCGAGGCATTGTTGGCGGCCTGTCGCGAGGTCGCCGATGGAAAATTGGATGACTAATTCCCCG
>CALFYU010000603.1 GCA_937952455.1 uncultured Planctomycetaceae bacterium | reverse complement strand
CGGGAATACCTGGACGACGTCCGCTTTCTGTCCAACGCCAGCAGCGGGCGGATGGGGTATGCGATTGCGCAAGCGGCCATCGCCGACGGGCACGAAGTGATTCTGGTCAGCGGACCGGTGGCGCTCCCCGTTCCAGCCGCTTGCGAATTGGTATCCGTCGAGGGGACGCGGCAGATGTACGATGTCTGCCTGGAACGATTTCCCGCATGCGACGGCGTGATCGCGTCGGCGGCCGTGTGTGATTATGGACCACGGGAGCGTTTCGAGGGAAAACGCGCAAAGACTGGAGGTCCGATTACGATCGAATTGGTGGAACTGCCAGACATCATCGCCGAGTTGGGCCGCCGCAAAGAGCATCGCTGGTCGGTCGGGTTTGCCCTGGAGTCGCAGAATGCGCACGAGCGGGCAATCGAAAAGTTACGCAAGAAAAACTGCGACGCCATCGTGCTCAATCGCACCACCGCCATCGGGGCGGACGACAATGCCGTCGAACTGATCGATGTCTCTGCTACAACCGTCGCACGCTGGACGGGCAGCAAAATCGATATTGCCGGACAGCTGATGCAATGGATTTCCACGCATCTTGCTGACTGAGCAAGCAGCCGGTCGCCGCTTCTTTTTACCCAATCGCGCCCGCCCGCAGGGACGTTGCCGGAATACGACGCCGCACGTTGCGTTTCGGCAACATGGCCACTGCGCGTGTGATAGGCTTTTCACGAGTGGACATGCGCCTCCATTTTCGACGGGCGGAGCAATCTCCACTGTTTCGAACCAAACAATTCACTGAAACGCCTCCGCAGACGACCTGCCGGTGGGCGGAACTTCGATTTGCCCCCATAAACGAATCGTCCGATGAACCTATCACGATTGAGAACCGACTTGACGGCCCTGGCGATGCTGGCGGTCACTGTCTTTGCGGCACTCAGTCTGGTCAGCTATGACCCGGCCGACGCCCCCGGGCAGAACGTCTATCCGCCGCACGCGCACGCGAGCAATATTTGCGGCATCGTCGGTGCCCACTTGGCGCATATCCTCCTGAGCACGATGGGGCTGTCGGCCTATGCGCTGATCGCCGGTCTGGCGGTATGGGATCTGCGGTTGCTTGCGCGGCGCCCGTTTTCCGACCCGTATGTGCGCGCAATCGGCTTCGGGTTGATCCTGGTCTGTTTGTCGGTCGGATTTCGCACGATCGATATCAGCTGGGGAACCGTTCCGGCCGTGGGCAGCGGCGGATATCTGGGGGCGTGGGGATTTTCGTTGCTGGATCGCCGGTTTTCGATCGGCGGAACGCTGATCTTCGTTGTGACCGGCATGCTGGCGGGGCTGATGCTGGTCTGCGACGCGCTGATCGCGCGTCTCGTGACGATGATCAAGACGGGACCGGGCCGCATCTGGGCGCGATTGAATCTTCGCGGACGTTTTGCTGGCGGCAAGCGATTCGCGAATCGCCTAGCGGAGCCGTTCCGCCGCCGCGGAATGGAGACCGACGAGGAATGGGAAGAGCAATTGGCCGATCACGAACCAGTTGCAGCCGTAGATGATGAACCTGCCGAGGAAGAGCCGGTTGCGGCCGAGGCTGCCGAACAAGAGAAACCGCGTAAACCGATTCGTATCAATCCGCCCGTTTCGGCGGTGACTGACCGCGATCGCTTGATGGTCAAACTTGACACGATCTCGGATTTGACGGAAGAGTACGAACTGCCCGACACCGATCTGTTGGAAAACGCCGACGAATTCCCGTTCGAATACCTATCGGAGAAGGCCCGCAAGGCGGCGGCCGTCTTGGAGCGGACTTTTCAGGAATTCGGGTTGAACGTCCGCGTTTCGGAGATCGACACCGGACCGGTGATCACGCAGTTTGAATTGGAACTCGAAAAGGGACTGCGTCTGAACAAAATCACGGCCTTGGCCGATGACTTGGCCATTGCGCTGCGGGTTCCGGCAGTCCGGGTTGTCGCGCCGATTCCCGGCAAGAACACCGTCGGTGTGGAAGTTCCCAACGACAAACAGGTCATGGTGCGGCTACGTGAGTTGATCGAATCCTCGCCCGAGCATGTGACTAAGCACCGCATTCCGATCTTTTTGGGCAAGGACGTCAGCGGACGGCCGTTGGCGGTCGACCTGACGAAGATGCCGCACTTGTTGATCGCCGGACGGACCGGGACCGGGAAGAGCGTCTGCCTAAATACCTTGATCCTGTCGATGCTGATGACCCGCAGCCCGGCAGAGGTCAAAATGCTCATGATCGACCCCAAAATGGTCGAACTCAGCCCGTACAAACGGGTCCCGCACTTGATGCATCCTGTGATCACCGACATGAAAAAGGCCGAAGCCATATTGGCCTGGGCCGTCGACAAGATGGAAGAGCGGTACGACCTGTTAGCCCGCTGCGGCGTGCGGCACTTGGACAGCTACAATAAACTCGGCAAGGAGGAAGTCCTTAACCGGTTGGGCGAAGATCCCGAGTCGGAAGAGGCGGAACGTATTCCGGACCAAATGCCGTACATCGTGATCATCGCCGACGAAATGGCCGACATGATGATGACCTCCGGCAAGGACGTGGAAGGCCACA
>CALFYU010000602.1 GCA_937952455.1 uncultured Planctomycetaceae bacterium | reverse complement strand
GGCGGCAATGTGCAGCGTCTCCAACAGATACCGATCGCGTCCATCGTAACGGCCAAACAATTTCACCAGCGTCTCGGTCGCCTCCGGCGATCTGATTTCCGGCAGCGCGAGCGCCACCTCGCGGATCACTTCCGGATGTCCGTCGTCGGAGAGGGCGAGCAATTCTTCTTCGTAATCTCCCGCATGCCGACGCAATATTCGCACGGCTAATGCGCGGAACTGCGGATCGTCGGAGGCAAGCTCCGCTTTAACGTAATCTCGGCCGCTGCCGCCAATGCGGTCCAACACCCACAGTGCGCGGGCCTTGAGTCGCGCATCGTTCCCGCGAACCAAGGCCGCCAGCTTCGGCACGGCCGCTTCGCCACTTTGCAATAACCGTTGCCGCGCCAGAAACGTCGTCGCATGATTTGGGCTGCCCAACGCCACGATCGCGTCGTCGTCGTTGTCATACGGCCCCGGTTTTTCCTTTCGGAACGGCTTTTTGCCCTTGGGCGTCACGCGGTAAATCCGCCCGCGGGTCGGGTCGTTATACGCGTGTCCCCCCACGCCGCCGTCGTACCAGTCAGAGACAAACAGCGAGCCGTCGGGAGCGACACAGACGTCGTCCGGCCGGAAATAGCTGTCGGTACTGGTGATGATATTCTCCGCTTCGACTCCATAACCGATGCCCGCTTTCTTCTGCGGCGTATAGCAGCGAACCTCCCGCGGTCCGGCATCGCAGTGAAAAATCGTGCCGTCATATTGCGGACCGAAGGCTGTCCCCTCGTAAAACGTCATCCCGCAGGGTGAACCGAAGCCGGTGATCATCGCATACGGCACAAACCCCGGTTTATCCGCCCGCCAGTGATGGATCGGATCAAAGCTGCCGTCGGGATTGCGGATATTTTCCGGACCACCGAACCAGCCGTAATTGCCCCCTTCCAGAATCCAACAAATCCGCGTGCTCTGCAGACCATCATTGTCGTTGTCGCTGCACCAGACGTTGCCGAACGAATCAACCGCCAGCTCGAACGGGTTGCGAAAATTGACGGCAAAGTCCTCCAACTGCGTGCCGTCCCCCTCGCAGCGAAGCATTGCTCCCCATTGAAACTTGATGTGCGCCCCGTCCGGACCGGTGACGTCGTATCCCGAATCGCCCTGTGTCATATACAACTTGTGATCCGGCCCAAAGACCAGACTGTGCACGCCATGATCGTGATTTTCGCCGCCGAACCCGGTGAGAAACAGCTTGCGCGGCCCGTCCGGCTTGAGGTCGCCGTCGGCATCTTCATAGACATAAACGTTCGGCGACTCCGGCACATAAATCTTGTCGCCGGCAACACAAACCCCCATCGCCGCGTTCAGGTCCGAGGCGAAAACGGTCATCTTGTCCGCACGGCCGTCGCCGTCGGTGTCCTCCAGCACCTTGATCTTGTCGATCGGTGGAATCTTCCGCGCCCGGCGATAATGCACCCCTTCGGTAACCCAGACCCGCCCCCAGGTATCAACGTCCATCGTGATCGGGTTGGAGATCATCGGCTCTGAGGCGAACAGTTTCGCCTCAAAGCCATCCGCCACTGTAAACGACCGCACCGTCTCCTCCGCCGGCTGTTGTGCCCGCACAGGTGATCCCAACATCCCGCACGCCGTGACCGCGAATATGACGCTACGGCAAAAACTTCGAATACAGCGGGCAAAAGAAAGCGTCGAGCAAGCAGGCATATGGAAAACTCCGCGTTGAGAGGCAAGGGGCATTCACAGAGCTTCGATTCTCGGCGATGAATTGCGGAATTGCAACGGGCGGAGGGCGGCGAGCGGTGAGCGTAAGCTCACCGGTATCGTTCGATTGCCGATACGCCACAACGCAATCCCAGGAAACCGACCGGCTGACACCGGCCGCTCACCGGGATTGAAGAAACGTAAGGTCAATGTTGTGCGCGGGTCTCCCGACCCCGCACTGATCCGACCGAAGGTCTCCCGCTCAGCGCATCACTCCCCACCGCCTCAAACCACCCCCGCCGGGTCCTGCTGGTAATAATCGCTCAGCAGCCCATACAGCTCCGGGTGCCGCTTCCGCATCGCGGCGCCGCGTTCAAAAAACGTTTCCGTCGCGACGGCAAAGAATTCCTGGGAATTCGTAGCGGCGTATGGATCCAGCAGCGTATGCCGACCGTGCCGCAGGTCGTGTTGCAATCGCGATTGTTCGCTTTGCATGACCTGTTGCCAACGCTGTTCTTCCGCTTTGCCAGCCAGCGGCGGCATGCCGTCGGCGATTCCGTCGAGCATGTCCAATTGATGCGCGAATTCGTGCAGCACGACGTTTTGACCGTCGCGGCCCGACTGTCCCCCCTCGCGGGCGTTTTCCCACGACAAGATGACCGGCCCCCGCATCCAGGCTTCCCCGTGCCGCGCCGACGGGCCTTCCCGCACAACGCCGTCGGGACCGACCGAGTGGTCGCGCGCCACGTAATCCCCCGGATAGACCAGAATCGTCCGCACCCGATCGTACATCCCTTCGGGCAATTCCAACACCAACAGGCAGGCGTTGGCGGCGATCGTCACCTGTATCTCGTCGGTGATCTCCAGCCCGTTGCAGCCCTCCCAGTCCTTTTCGGTGATGAACAATCGCAACTCATCCCGCAACTTCGCCTGTAGCGGCGGCGCGAGTTTTGAGAACAACGCCACGTTGCGCCGCAAATACTCCTCCCACGCGTCCGGAAACGGCTCCGCTCGAATCCTCCGCCGCCGCCGATTACGAAACCAGTTTCCGAAGAGCAACATAGTTCTGAGATACGCGTTGTATTGAAAAAGGGCAAACGGGTTCGAGCTTTGCCATCTTACGCCCCCGGACGATCGGGACAAGGCATGTGCAGGGAGGCTTGAGGTGCGCAATTGCCCCTCAAGCCTGTCTCCTCAAGCCTCAAGCCTCCTTGCCCTTGACCTCCCGCCGGATTTTGTAGTAACCAATGCCCCCCAATCGGCGTTGTCGCAGGCCGTTTTTCCCTCGACGGCCGCTCATGACACCCAGACGCGTACACCCATGTCCACATTTGACCGCTACATCTTGCGCCGGTTTTGGCATGTGTTCGTCATCAGCTTCGTGGCGATGATCGGCCTGTACATCGTCATCGACGCCTTCAACAACGTCGACAACTTCTTCAACAGCGACGACGCCGGAACCGTGAGCGTGATGGCGACGATGGCCCGGTTTTACGCGTTCCGCTCCTGTATGTTCTTCGACACGATCGGTGGAATCGTCTCCATTACGGCCGTCACCGTGGTGTTGTCCCTGATCTTGCGGCACGGCGAATTGAACCCGGTGCTCTCGGCGGGGATTCCTACCTATCGGCTGCTATTTCCGCTGCTGTGGGGCACCGTCATGGTCTCTGCGATCATGGTGATCAACAAGGAACTCATCATTCCGCGGATCGCCGACGAGCTACAGATCGAAGCGGGCAAGACCGGCAATGAGGAAGAACCAGTGGAACCGGTCTGGGACTATTCCACGATGGTGCAAATCTCCGGCGACCGGCTTTCGCCGGCCCGCAACGCGATGTCGGCTCCCGCGTTTGTGCTTCCCACC
>CALFYU010000601.1 GCA_937952455.1 uncultured Planctomycetaceae bacterium | reverse complement strand
CAATGCGGAACAGGAGCTGGTTCCCGTGGCGATCGGGACGACGAGCGCCGAGGTGACGAGTTTTAACCGCAATCGCCGCTCCCAGGAAGGCGCCGTCGACCCGACGCTGACAATCACGCGGATCGACAAGCGGGACGGCCGCGCTTTAGCCGTGTTGGTGAACTTCACGGCCCATCCGACGTTCATGTCCGGCGAGGACATGTGGTTCTCGGGCGGTTGGCCGGGGCATTTGCAGCGGACGCTGGAATCGCTGATTCGGCAAGACGTGACGGTGATGTATTACAACGGCGCGGAAGGGGATCAGGCCCCCATCGCGCGGCCCAATAGCGGGACGAGCCATTGGGAACGCGCCGAACACTATGGGCGCGATCTGGCGGTCATCGCCTTTCGTCATTGGCGGACGATTCCCGTGCGGGATGATGTTATCTTTCAGACCGCGCGGCAATCGATCACCTTACCGGAACGGACCTGGCATCCGCTGTTTATGGAAACCGGCGGCAAGGAGTACGGACTGAGCGAGGAGATTCTCAAGGAGATGCTGCCGCAGATGTTTCCGACGTCCACCGCCAGCATCAGTGTGCGGTTGGGTGAGCTGGTGATCGTCGGCGTGCCGGGAGAAATGACGGCGCAGTTGGGGATGGAGATCAAAAAGCAAACTGCGCTGATCACCGGCGCCAAATACCCAGTGATCGGCGGACTGGCGGATGAATGGCTCAGTTATATTCTCACGGCGGAGGAATATGGCCGCGGCGGTTATGAAGCGAGCGTCAGTTTCTACGGACCAGAACTGGGCCACCGGATCGTCGAGGGGGCGCTGGAGGGGGTGAAGCGATTGCGGTGACCGCAGGTTTCAGCGGAGGTCAAAAAACCGCTCAGCCCGCTGCACGATTTGCGGGTCCGTCTCGCGCAAATCGGCCAGGTGCCGGCGGGCTTTCTCCTGCAGCGCGGCGTTCTCGCCGCTGTCATCTTCCGCCGGTTTGCGGCTGACGGCGGTCAGCACGTATTGGACGATCGCCACGCGGGCAGCCAGATCATCATATCCCTCGGTGCCGTACAAGGCGACGATGCGATCCAATTCACTCCAGTCGTCCCAGCGGGCCAAGTCGCGAATTGCCATGTCCATGTGCCGCGGGTGGTCGATGACCAGACGCATGGCGGAACGCAGCCGCGGTTTGCTGATGCGGCCGTCGCCATAGGTCCACATGAACCGCATGGCCTGCATGGCGGCCAGCAATTCACCGTCGGGGACGTCCTTGTTTCTCAGGATCGTCGCTTCCAGAAAGTCCAGCCCCTTCTCGCCGTTGAGCAGCAGATAGCCTCCCATCACGCCGTCGATGCCCAGGCGAAAGTCGGATTTCCGCTCGCGGATCTTCTTCTCCAACAGCGCCACGTCCTGCTCTTCGCCACACAGCCCCAACATCAGGCCGTACAGGCCCAAATGGGCGCCGGGGACCTCGGGATCGAAGATCCACTTCCGCAGTTTTTCCCGCGGCATCTGGCCGCGGAAGGCGGCGACATCTTCGTAAGGCATGGCGCCGAATTCGGCGAAGGCGTCCTGCGCGATCGTCCGGTTTTCATTTTCCAATAGCGGCAGGAAATAGGCGCCGCGCTTCGAGGCCGGCGCATCGGGTGGCGGAGCGTCGAGGATGTACTTGAGCACTTCGGGAGTGACTTCCAGCAGTTTGTCTCCCCAGACCAGGTTTTCCGGGTCGGCTCCGCGGAGCAGGTATTGCGCGCCCTCTTGAGGAGGGTAATAGCGGCGGACCACGATCTCTTGTCCCACGACCGGCGGTGCCGCTCCCTGCCGTGTGCCGGCGGCTTCGTTCTTGAGGAAGGCTTTGGCGAGCTTGTCGGAGATGTGCAGGATTTGCGTCACGCGGACGGTGGTCGTGCCGGGTTGTTCTTCATCCCCCTCTTCGCCCGAGACCCGCTCGACGACGACAGCGGCATCGATCAGAAATACCTGGTTAGCGAGCGTCTCCGTGGGAGCGCAGAACGGGCAGGCGGCCGCCGGGACGATCGACAGCAAAGTGCCGAGGATCGCGGCGACGACGACAAGGGCCGCTCGGTTATTGCAGCGGAGAAGGTGATGGCGCACTTCCATTGTTCAATCCATTTCCGGACGTGCCGGCGGCTGCGAATACCGCCGTCGCGGCTCAATTGATAATAAAGAACCGCTCCGCTTCCTTGACGGTCCGCGGGTCTTTTTCACGCAAAACGGCCAGTGATTTCTCGGCGGCGAGTGCATGTTCCGGAGGTTCGGCTCCTTTGGGGACGTCCTTGGAACAGGTCAGCATGTAGCGGACGATGGCTCGCTTTACCGACGGCACGTTGTATTCTTCGGCGTCGTAAAGGGCCATTAGCTGTTCCATCACCGACCAATCCTTCCACCGCGCCAAGTCGGCGATCACCAGATCGGCCAATTCCGGGCGGTCGAGCAGGATGCGCATCGACTGCCGCAGTCGGTCCTCCTCGAAGCGGTCATCGGCATATTTCCAGACAAACCGCAGCGCCTGCATGGCCGCATAGGTTTCGCTGAAGGGGACCTTCTTGTCAGGCGATTTGATAAATTTGGTCTGTTCGACGACCTTCAGGCCCTCTTCGCCGGAGAGCAACAGGTATCCGCCAATGACCCCGTCCATGCCCAAGCGGAATTGCTCGGTCTCGGCGGTGATCTTTTCCCGCATCAACGCGGCATCCGCTTCGTTGCCGCACAGTCCCAACAACAAACCGTACAATCCCAGCCGCGTGGCGGGGGTGTCGTCACTGCGAACCCATTTGGCGAGCTTTGTGCGGGGGAGTTTGTCGGTCACTTTCACAATGTCGTGGTAGGGCGCGTTGGCGAATTCGGCGTACGCGTCGTTGGCGATCATTTCGTCGGGGAACTCTAGGAACTTCAAGAAATATTCCAGCCGCTTTTGCTTGTCCGACTCGGGGGAAGGGGCCTGGGCGATGTAATTGTAGCTGGTTTCGGTGACTTCGATCGGGCTGCCCCACTCGAGTTGATTCCCCCGCGTCCCGAAAATCAGAAACAGGTCCCCCTTCTTGCCGGAGCGATAGCGGGCCAATTCGATCTTTTCGCCCTTTTTGAGCGTCTCGCCTTTGGGGCTGCGGAGCACCTCGGCGATTTCGTACGTCGTCCGGTCCGGATCGGTGACACCGTCGTCGTCGGACTTTCCTTGCTTGGCGGACACCCATTGCACCAAGACCGCCGCATCGGCGGAGGCGAGTTGTTCACTGAACGTCAGCGAGGGGGCGCTGCAAAACGGGCAGGCGAGAACCGGCCCGCTCACCGTGCATACGAACACCGCGGCGCCCAACGCGACCATCTGACGGGCGAATCGCATGTGAATGACTCCCAGGCCCGAAGGCCGATCTGAACTCAAGATCAAAACTATTTGTCGATGACAATCGCGTCATCGATAAAGTACAGACCGTCGACTTTTTTGTCGTCGTACGTCTGCAATTCTATGTGAAACGTTCCGACTACGTCGAACGGTCGATTTTGAATGTAGTCGACCGTGACACCGTCGCGCATGAGGATCTGTATGACGTCGTACG
>CALFYU010000600.1 GCA_937952455.1 uncultured Planctomycetaceae bacterium | reverse complement strand
GACCGCGTGCGCCTCGCCCAGCACCTACGCTCCCTCGCCTCTCCCGACCCGCCCGTCGACGCACATCGCCCAGCCCATCGCCTCCGTCGTGCACGAGGGGGCCTCGCTCCAGCTCTTGTTGTCGTCCTTGGCCGGGGCGACGCCCTGGTACAGGGCGATGTCGATGATCTCTTCATCGGCTGCCTGCGATTCGTCCAGCGCGTTAATGGCGGCGGTGATCTGCTCCGGTTCGCGAATCGTCCGCAAATAGATCCACGCACGGGGGATCGAGCCGGCCGCCAGATGGAGCTCGCCGATTTCGCGGGCGGCGTTGATGTAGTGTTCCTCAAATTCCGCCCGGCGGTCTTCGGGCAGGTTGTCGAACGACGTCGGCCGTACGACGGGAACCCCCATTTCCAATCGCTTTTTTAGCAAGAGCGCGTCGAACAAGCGGTCATAGTTCTTGTCGTCGCGGAGCGATTGGATCAGCTGATCGACTGTCGCCGCAGCGCCTCCCGAGTCGTGAAGCTGGGCCAGTTCTTCGTAGGTCTCTTCATTCATGGTTTTACCGGGTGGTCCGCTATGAGTTTTACTCGTAAGTCTTCTTTGGGCCGGGCGATTTTATTTCTCGACGAGCAGCAGGGGGGTCACGTCGCCATCTTTGTCGAAGTGCCCCAGGACTGTTTCGTCAAACGTTTGAAAACCGAGCACGGTGTGCGGTTCGGTGGTTTCCTGCAGCTTGCGATACGAGAGCAGATGATGCTCGCCCAGTTTGACCCGAAAACCGGCGGCGGCGTCGCCGGGCAGAATCCGTCCGTCTTCCGTGACGGTCAATTGCCGCCACTGCACGGCCTTGCGGCGACGATGGGGATGCCAGTCCAACACCACGGGGGCGTAGAATCCCTTCCCGCTTGCAACGTGCTTGATCACCAAGTCACCACCGAACACGCCGCAACCTCCGGGCGTGCTGTACACGCGGTCCTGCGGCAAAAACAGCGGGAAGACGCGGGTCAGCGCCGGGCCGGTTTTAAGCCGGGTTTCGCGATCGACCCCGTCGGATTGCGCGTCCAAACTGTCAGCCAACGGCAGCCGTGCCGTATACTCAACGCGACTCCCGCAAAATCCCGTCAGCGAATCGGCGAACATCGCAAACCGCGACGACCGCGATAGCCAAATCTGCCGCTCCACGCGCCCACTGCCAGCAAGCGTCTGTTGGAGCTCTAAATAATCCCCGTCGCTGTCACTGTTCCAACAAACGGCCGACCAGTCTTTTCCGATTTGCACCGGTTCGCCGTCGACCTGGATCTGCAAGTCCCAGCGCCCCTTAAAGAGTTCGCGGCCGAGGACCGTCATGTCGATGTGCGGCAGCGGTCCACTGTGGTCCACGACGATGCTGTCGCACTCCGCAGCCCAATCGCTGCGCAGACAGGCCAGGTAAGCCCAATCCGACTGGGATGAGGGCTTTGGTTTTCGCCGGCGTTGTGCGCGGGCCTTGGATGCGGGTTTCTTTGACTTTGATTTCTTTCTGCCCGAACGCAACGTGCGGCTGTCCCAAGCAAACGCCAACTCCGCAACTTTGAAGTCGCTGCCAGCCAACTCCGAGGCGGCCCGAAACAGGGACTGCGGTGAAGCGGTAAAGCCGTTGCTCATCGCCCAGGAGTCGGTCGGCCGGTACAGCCGGATCGCCTGTTCTAACAGTTCGTTGAACCGCACGGACGAATCGTCATCCCACAGGCTCGCCTCAAATTGATCGGCCCATTGCCCGCTGCGAATCAGCGATGCCAGCCAGTATCCCAGCCGTGGAAGCAATGTAGCGTGCGGCGTGCCGTCACCGTCGGTGCGGGATTCCAATTCTCGGCGAATAATTCTTCGGCCCCCGCGACGGACTTTCGCCGCTCCTTTGACGTCGGCAAACAACAGTCCCACCCGCCAGGGCAACTCACCGTCGGCTAACAACTGGGCGTCAGCCGTGCGGGCGGGGTCACCGTCGTCATTTGATGAAAGGTCTTCCGCCAGTTCGCATGCCGCCGTTAGCGTCGTTCGCCATAAGGCAAACAACGTCGACTCGTTTAGCTTATCTGCGTTACGGGCGATCAACTCGGTCAGGACATGCAGGTCGGCCGGCGACGGTTTTATCTCCCCCAGCGCGACATCGCTCAGGTATTCGGACAGGGCCGCTTCGTCGCTTGCTGACAGTTCCCCCTTTACCGACGACTTTCCGTTCTTTTCTCTGACGGTCATCTTGGGCAGCAGTCCCCGCAGCGGCAACGAGGGGGGCGTACCAAAATACTCCGCCGCGATCAGTCCACGAAATGGCTCCGTCCGTTTACCGGCCGATTTCGCACGCGTGATTCCGTGTGGAAGCGCTTCAACCAACCGTTTGCAAAACGCCGCCACATCACCATTGCGGGCGGCGCGGACGATTTCCGCATCGGCCGATTTTCGCCATTGAATCTCTCGCAGAAATTCGTCATCCCGCAGGTCTTGCACGCTGCTGCCGACGTGCCCGAAGGCGACCGTCTCTCGATCGACCTGCCGCGATTGATCCGTCGTACTCATTAATGATTCGCCTCGCCGGGGGCCGTGCCGAGCGACACGTCCCGGTCCCTGCCGACCATGGTTTGGTTTCGCAATTTCGGTGAATTGCGCTCCTCATAAGGTACTCGACAGGGGAGCGTTTGCCAATCACACGCATTCGCGGCGTGAAGCGCGGGTTATCGCTCCGGCGAGGGGCGAAAATGGCCCACCTTACCGTGCGGCTCGTTGGGCTTCACGGCGCTGTTTGCGGAGTTGCCGCTTCTGCTTTTTCGATAAGCCCTTGAGTTCCTCGGGCGTGACGTCGTCGATTTGATCTTCGATAGGACGTTTCGACGCACGCTGGGACTGTTGCTGGCGATTTTTCTTTGACGGGGCCGGCGCAGTCTCTTCGGCGGCATCCACGATCACCGGAGCGGGGGCGGGCGGTGCGGCGTGTGCCGGTTCGACGCGCGTTCGCCGCGACGTATCGGCCGCCTGTTTGGCCACCGGCGCAACAGGTTTGACATCCGGCGGGTTTTTGGCGACGGGACGCGGTTTGCGTTTCGGCAGATTGATTTTCAGCTTCGGCAACTGAACCGCCGGCAACCGTAGCTTGGGCATACGTAGTTTCCAACTCAGCTTCGGCAGACGCACGCGCGGCACGGTCAGTCGCGGGAACCAAATTCGGGGCAGCGGGAAGCGGAGGCCGCGAACACGAGGTAGTTTCACGCGGAATTGCCGCACGATCGACGTGGGCGGTTCCGGATTGAAATGCACGACATAACGTGCGTGCAGCGACATCGTCGTGAAGAGCAAGATATGTCCCAGCTTCAGCGCGATCGAAGTCCCAGGCAGGCCCAGCAGCGGCGGTATCGACAGGCCCGGCCAGGCGGCAAGCAGTTCCAGAGAGCCCGCCAGCGGGACGAGGTAGCACAAACAAGTGACGTGTAACAACGCACAAGTCAGCCGGCTGTCACGCATCTCACGCCGCAAGGCCAACAGCAGCAATCCGCCGAAAACGACGACCGGGACTTGCCACACGAGCGGCGAGTTTGCCAGGTTGGGCCGATCGAGAGTCGCAGCGACAATCGGACCTGCTTCGGCATGCAGATTGAGAAATAAGGATGCCGTAAACAGGCCGGCAGCCGCGACGATCCAATTCCACACTCGATAGCGGCCGTCGAAGTCGGTGCGGCTCCGCCCGCGCACCTGCCGAATCACTACGCACAGCTGTGTCGTGGCAAACAGACAAAGGCCGGCGAACAACGGTTCCGTTTTCGCGACGATGCCTCGCAGAAGCGAGGTGTCGACGCCGTAGTATTGTGGGAGGGTTTCCATGGCAATTCGTCCGCCGAACGCCAGTGCGAACAGCAGCGCGGCGACGCCGAGGTGTACCCAAATAGTGCGAGGAATTACGCTCTGAATCGGCAGATTCACCAGAGCGATCGCTTCGGAGTCGCCATCGGCATCGCGCAGCGAAGAGAACGGCTGGCTCAATGCACCGTCCTGCTCAACCGCCAAACGCCGCCGCCGCCTTTCATCCGAATGTTGAGATCCGGCAAACCCTGTCACCGCACCAGCCTCGCGAATGTTCAATGAGCAAGATCCCGCACGTCCAACATTCGCCGATACGCACAATCGGGCGAGAACGGAGGTTGGCGGGGAAGACGGGAGCGCGGCGCTTGCGTCGGTACGGACCCTGCGCATTGTCGCTACGCGGTTTCATCATCGGAACCCGCCGCCCGCCGGTCTGATCGAATGCCGTTTTGCGACGCCGGTGCCCACATCTCAAAGGATTCCAGCAGGAAAATCTTGCCTAACGGTTAAACCTCTGCAGCCGTGGGGCCACCTCGCTGCTGCCAATATGGCATGGCAGTCGACGGCGTCTTGTGTATGTCATATTGGCAGTATTTGTGCGAAGCGCGAGACTGCCAAATTGTGTTTTTCCTAGGAAATCACGGCACTCTCCACGATACGGCTGACAGGGCGGTGTGTGATGTTAGTCCTTTTTTCAAAAAGGGTTATGTGAAAAACCTTCCGTTCTAGCACACCGGAATCGCATGGTTCGCGGCGAAATTTTGATGACCGAAAATGTGATCGGCATGGCGGTTGCATTATGGGTGGGGCACAGGACAAAAAACCAAGCGTACCTGCCCGCGACGGGCGGGGACTTGTGTGCAGCACGTTCATCACAACGATTGAAAGGAGATGAAACCATGTTGAGCACCGCTTTTCGCAGACATTGGGATCCCTGGCAAGAACTGAACCGATTGCCGGATGAGATGAACCGCATCTTTTCCGGATTTTCTGACGCCGTCCGCGCCGGCGCACAGGCTTTTCCGCCCGTAAACGTTTACTCCGGCGAGGACCGTTTGGTGGTCACTGCCGAAGTCCCGGGCCTCAGTGCCGACGACATCGACATCACCGTCGAGGGGGACGCGCTGACCATCAAGGGATCGCGGCCGGCCGAGGAACTTCAGGAGAACGAAAAATACCACCGCCGCGAACGCGGGCGGGGAGAGTTCTCGCGGACGTTGCGGCTGCCGTTTGAAGTTGATGCGTCCAAGACCGACGCGGAATATGCCCAAGGCGTATTGACCGTCGTTCTGCACAAACCGGAAGAAAGCAAGCCGAAGAAAATCACCGTGAAACGTGCTTCCTAACCGGCGGAAGCAGCAACCGTTTTCCATCGGTCAACGAATTTACGGCGCAAGAAATAGCTGGAACAAGGAGAATAATCATGACTCAAGCACAAAACTGCCTGACCAAGGAGTGTTCGAGCACGGAAAAATCCCGCGAGAAGGTATTGAATCCGTGGGTGGATATTACCGAGACCGACGACGCGTTGATTCTCACGGCCGATATGCCGGGCGTGGCGGAAGAGGACATCGACATCACCTTCCACGACCACGTGTTGACGATCGAGGCGTCCAAAACCGAATCAGAGCACGAAGGGCTCAAACCGTACTATGTTGAGCATGCCGCGGGGCGATATCTACGGCGATTTAAGGTCACCGAAGAGGTCCAGCGCGACGGCATTGAAGCGACGCTCAAAGACGGCGTCTTGCGTTTGACGTTACCCAAAGCGCAACCCGTGGTGGCCCAAAAGATCAAGGTTTTGACGGCGTAAGCCATAATAGCGGTGTGTCCCCTTAGCTCACGGGGACTAACGTCATGCCGTCAACGGTATGATTGAGCGGGTGCCACTGGCGGCTTGTCCGCCAGTGCCGCGTCACGTTGGGTTGCCCTTGCCGGCAAGCGCGGGGTTTCTCAGCCCATGGTGGACCGGCCAGCAGTGGCACCCGAAACGAAATCCTCATGTCCGAAGACCGGACGAAATGACAGCAGGGCGGTGCGAATCATCTCGCGCCGCCCGTCGTCGTTCTTTGGTAAGCGGCTGGAGCACGCGAGGCCCGGTGAAATCAACTGGCGGCGGCGCGGGCATTTGCCGGGGCGAGGTCCATCCGCATGTTACAGACCCACTGCCGGAAACCTTCGCGTTCGTAATAGGGCATCAACTCCGGCGTGCACTGTAGCAGGATTTTGTAGCAGCCCAGGTCCCGGCAATGCCCGATCAGATGCTGCACCAACGCGCTGCCGATCCCTTCGCCGTGTCGATTCGGGTCGACCGCCACGTCTTCGATGTGCCCGACCAGTCCGCCGCTGTGAATGAACTTCGGTTCGATGAACACCGAGGCGGTACCGACGATCTCGCCGTCTTTCTCGGCAACGTAGGTATGCAGCCCAGAATTCAGCCGCCGCTGAAACACCGGCACAGCTTGTTCAAAGGTCAAATTGACGTCGGACAAGGCGCAGAGCGCTTTGATGAATCCCCGTTTGAGGTCGGGAGCGACCATCTGTCGAATGTGCATTTTGATCCCCGGTGGAAGTGCCTGGCAGGGTGTGCTCCGTGGAGGAGAAGTGTGGGCGTATCCCGCGATTTGTGGCGAGTTTTGAGATACGCAACGGCCGTCCAGGGGGGCGGCCAAATACCATTATGTCCGATCGGGGACCCTGGCGGCGTGGGGACTTTCCCCTAATTGAGACACCTTTGTGAGCGGCACGCCAAGAGCCGTCTCATGCGGCCGCCGGTTCTTCGGGATCGACCCGGACGGGCCGGGGACGTTTGCGGGGGACGAATACGAACGTTAGCCCAAACGCGAGCAAAAACGCTCCGCCGCCAGCCAGTCCGGACTTCCAATACAGGCCCGACCAATCCTTGATGCGGGGGACTTCTGCAAGTTGTACGAGGCTGATTCGGTCTGGCATACTAAGCTCGATTTTGAGCGATTCAATGCGTTCACGGAGTTGGTCCAGTCGCTGTTGATATCGATCAATTTCGGCTTGAAGCATCTCTAGTTCGTAGGAATCGCCTTTCAAACGCATTGTGGCATGCTGTCGGCGGTCGAGCTCTGCCTCCAATTTGTTGATCGACGCCGTCAAGGCTTCCATTCGATCGGCTCGCATTGCCGATTCTTGTTCGTGAACGGCTTGTCGGTAATCGCGGAGAGTTGCCTGGAGCGTGGGTTCCACCGTCGCCTTAAGCTCCGTGACTTTTTGATCCAGTTGCGCTAATTGTTCGCGGGTCTGAGCCAGTTTGGGGTGATCCTTGTCATCAAGCGTTTCCTCCAGCAGACGCAGGTCGGCCCGCAGACGATCGGCGGCCATTTGTTCGGAGGCGACGTTGAGTTCCCGTTCGATCAATGAACGAATCAGCGCTTCCGCGGCCGGGCTCTTCTCAATCAAATCGGCGTTCAATTGAGGCGCTTCGGCCGGTGTCACCTGCAGCCTGAGTATTTGAAGTTCCAGGAATTGCTCGTACCACCTCTGATGAAGCTCGCGCGTCAACTGCTGTGCCGCCTGCTCGTCGCGGGTCATCGTTGTATCGTCGGACAAACCAAGGCGTTCCGATAGTTTCTTCCGAAGGTCACGTTTGGAGTTGATCTTCCTCTCAAAGTCGAACGCCAATCCCTCCAAAGTAGAAATCTGTCGCTGTTCACTTCGTTTGGATTCATTGGCAATGTCACGAATGTACACCTGTGTGACCGCGTTGACGATCTCGGCCAGTTCCATCGGGCTGTCCGAGTGTGCTATTTCGATCTCAAAGAATTCCTCGCTCAGGCTAACTGCGTCCATTTTTTCGCCGAGCCAATCAACCGGATAGGCCTGTGCCTTCATCAATGGGAGGTCGCCGACCGCATCATATCCGTAGCGCTGGAGTTCCTTATTGCGAACCGGTTCACGGAGCGCCGTTTCCAGCGTCGACCGTTGGACCGCCCG
>CALFYU010000599.1 GCA_937952455.1 uncultured Planctomycetaceae bacterium | reverse complement strand
GGCGAAGGCGGCCGCCACCATAAATTGGGCGAGAATCACCGCCGGGATCTCGAACACGACCCATTCGGCGAGCGCGCTGAACGGAGCAAACTGAAACAGAATCAACAGACTCAAGCCCACGACTAGCGGCGGCAAGACGATCGGAATATCGAGCACCGCATCCAACAGATTGCGACCGGGAAATTGAAACCGCGACAGTAGATAGCCGATAGGCACAGCCACGATCAACGATAGTAGTGCCGTGAACAGACACGACACGAGCGTGAGTTTGATGGAATATTGGATCGGCGGTTGCCGCAACATTTCCAGGATGGGGAGCACGGGGCGCAGGATCGGCCGCCACGATTCCAAGGCGGGCGCCAGCTCGACGGTATCGGCTGAGTCGGAGACGACCATATAGCTCACGTCGGCGACCAATAGACCCACCAACAGGACCACGTACACGCCGCCGATCACGGCCATCATGACGTAAAACGGAACGTCGGAGCCGACGCGGTGGTCATCGGCGGCGGCCGGCAGCGAAGACGATGGGGCGGAGCTCATTGGGGAATCGTCGTCTCTGCAGGTGGAGTGAGAAAATCGGATCCTTCGGTCGCCGGCAACAGGTCCGCTCCATCAATTCCGGTCACATCGTCCAACCGCCAGTGAAACCCGGCCGCTTCGAATTTGTCCTTCGACTTGGAGATGGCCTGATACAAGCGGCGAGAGAGATACTTCTGCTTGCTGGAGCGGGCGATGCTGAAAGGCTGCACTGCTTTTCCGGCGGGGGACTGAATGCGGACGACGTCGATCTTGTCGCCTTCGGCAAGCGTATCGGTGGCATAGGCCAAAGTGGCGTCCAGTGCACCGGTGGCGACCGTAGGAACCAGGTGGGCGGACGTTGTGGTTTGCGTGACAACGTTGACCATGACGCCGTCGTAAACCCCTTCCTTCTCCAAGAGTTGCCTGGTCAAAACGCCGATCGTGCATTGGTCCGGTTGGCCGACGGAGACCCGCATCCCCGGCTTGGTCAAGTCCTGTAGTCCCGTGATCTGCTTAGGATTTCCCTTGGGGACGGCAATCACAACCTCCGTATCCGAGACATTCACCGCATCTTGGAACAACTCCTTGACGGTGTCGAGGTAATACACGTCGCAGGCCATGTACGTGTCCGGGAATCCTTTCCCCTGGTCCTGGTTGAGGATCGTCCGCATCTGACCGGTCAGGATGCCGCAGCCGTTGTAGACCGTATTGATCGTGACTCCTTCCCGCTTTTGGAATTCTTCAATGATCGGCTCCACCGCACGGCGATTGACTGATCCGCAGTAAAAGGTCAATTCCGGACGCTCGGACCAGACATCCCCATCGACGACGTCCCAGCCTTCGTTGGAAAACGTCACCAGACCTTTGTCCCGCGCGGCGATATAGCGGGCCAGCCGCAACGCGGCGGTTGGATTTTTGGAACTTGTGAGTACGCCCAACGTCACCTCGGAAGTCCCCGAATCGAGTTCCGGGACGGTGACGTAGTCCAATCCGTCGAATATCTTGGCGGTCGTGTCCCAAATAATCCCCGCATCGATCGCCCCGACTTTGACCGCATTGGCAACGGCCGGAACGGTCGGTTCGAACACGCCTGTCTTTGTGACCTGCTTATTCAGTTTCTCCCAATGACCGGACGCCACCAGCAGCTTTTTGGTCATCTTGCCGACCGCCGCCTGTTCGGGATTTCCCAGTGCCGTCTTGACGTCCTCGCGAAGCAAGTCATCGAGACTCTGAATGTCTTTAGGGTTCCCCGCCGCGACGGCGATCACCGGTCGCATCGTTGCCAGCGGCAGGGTCTCTTGCACGAGGCCCCGTTCTTGCGCATCGGCGATGTAGACGTCATCGGCAGCGAGATACAGATCCCCTTTCTCGTGGGCCGAGATCGCGCTCAACAACGTGTTGGAACCGTCGTAGGTGACGCGGACGGGAATGTTGAATTCCTCTTGGTAGTCGGCAACGACTTTCTCCATCGGCACCCGCATCCCGGCGGCGCAATAGACGAACAATTCACCGTCGCGGTCTTCGGCCACTCGGCCCATGTCGAACAACAACCAGCCCAATCCGACCAGCACCGCCAGCACGACGGCAGCAGCGACGTACAGAGTATTGACCGAACCGGATCGGTTCAAATCGATTGTTCGGGGGAGCGGACGCATGCAAGCCCTCGGATGAATGAGCAAATGGTGGGAGGCGCGGTGATTGCACCGTGTCGACATCAGTCAGATCGCCGGCAGCCTATGTGGCCAGCATAGGCGATCATTCACGGTGATTCAACTTTCGCAAATAAAGTAGGTGGGGCGTGGTTTGTTGACCTGCGTGTCGAGGGTATCGCCGCTAATTCTTCGTTTCCAAAACCTGTGGAACGGGATGCGGCTCGTGGCCGGCTGGGCGTGGGTTTTTGCCCGGTTGTTCGTCGTCGCCCACATCGTCGCGGGCAGCTTCGGCCAATGTTTGCAATTTCTTAACAATCGCCGGATTTTCGGCGGCCAGGTTTTTTGTTTCGCCGAGATCTTCACGCAGGTCATACAGTTGCAGCTCTCCGTCGGCGGTCACCGGTAGATACAGCTTCCACCGGCCGCTGCGGAGTGCCTGCAGCTGCCCAAGGTGGTAGTAGTAAAACGCCTCGTGCGGAGATCGCGCGCCCTCGTCGCCGCGCAATAGCGGCGCAATATCCTGACCATCGATAATGCGGTCGTCCGGCGGCGAGGTTCGGGCCAACTTGGCAAACGTGGGCAACAGGTCCATCGTCGACGTGATTTCGTCGCTGACCGCGCCCGCAGGAACCGTGCCGGGCCAGCGGACGAGACACGGCACGCGCATGCCCCCTTCCCGCGTGGTATAACCCCAACCTGCCAGCGGGGCGTTGCTGCCTTGCGGCGGATTGCGCCGCGGGGCGCCGTTGTCCGACGTCCACACGACCAGCGTCCGCTCATCGAGACCCTGCTCTTTGAGCGTGTCGAGAATCACGCCCGTCGACCAATCGATTTCTTCGACCGAATCCCCATAAGCCCCGTTCGCCGATTTGCCGCGGAAGGCTTCGCTGGCAAACGGTTCGCGCGTGCTGCCCGGCATCGCGTGCGGGAGGTACAAAAAGAAGGGCCGGTCGCTGTTTTGTTTGATGAAATCGACGGCCGCTTCGGTATAGCGCTTGGTGAGCAGATTTCGATCGACGGGCGCTTCGATCACCCGCTCCCCTTCCATCAGCGGCAGCGGCGGCCATGGTTGGCCGGGGCGCTGTGTCATGTCGGCGCTGTAGGGAATCCCGAAATAGCGGCCGAAACCTTGCCGCGTCGGCAGAAACTGCGGCTGATCCCCCAAGTGCCATTTGCCGATGCAGGCCGTGGCGTAGCCTTGTTGTTTGAGAATTTCGGCGATGGTGATTTCATCGGGATGCAGACCGCGCTCGGCCACCGGGCGCAGCACGGCTCCGCCGTTGGCGCTTTGGTGCAGATTGACCCGCCGGGGATAACAACCGGTCATCAGGCTCGCCCGCGACGGGGTACAGACGCCGCTGGCGACATAGAAACTCGTAAGTTTCAGCCCTTCATCCGCCATGCGATCGATGTGCGGCGTGCGATGTTGCGTCGAACCGAAACAGCCAACGTCGCCGTAGCCGAGGTTGTCACAGAGAATGACGATAAAATTCGGGCGATCCTCGGCGTGTAGCTTTCCCGCGTTGCCGACGCTCATGGCCAGGACGGCAATCCCGATCGCAATCGGTCGTATGTAAGTCTTGGACATTGCGGAGACTTTTCTGTTCGTGACCGTTGGGAGCGACGGCCGAGCCGTCGGTTTGGGGCTAAAGTTGTGCGGATATTTCGTTGAGCAGTTCCTTGAGGGCCGGTTTCGTGACTTGTGCGGCGCTGTCAAAACGGATCTTGATCAGTTCTTTTCCGCTGGAGTGTGTGGCGATTTCGCGTTCCCGGCCCAGCCCCGCAATTTTGCCCAAAGCAAACTGACCGCGTTCGACGAACAGCGACAGATCAATCCCGCCGCGGCGCTTGGTGTGCACCGAAGCGTGGACCGTGTCGCTGCCGGCCGGTTTGAAATAGACGACTTGTTTATTCCCCCAATCGACTTCGGCGCGGGGGAGCGAGTTCTCCAGCAGGTTGGTCAATTCGTCCAAAACCCCGACGGCCCACTTCACGCGTTTGCCGCTGGGAAACCCCTTGCGGGAGAGATGCCACTTCTTGCCCAGCACCTTCCAGGGAGCGAGATCATTGATATCAGTTTCGGGGGCCGTGACTTTGTCGCCGTAGCCCTTGGCAGCGGCATCAAGAAACTCGCGAAACTCCGGCGTGTCAACTTCACGTAGCCAGTGCACGGTGATTTTGACCTCTTGCCACGGACCTTTGAGGTTCTTGACCCGCACCCGTTCCGTCCGCCCGTAGATCGGCAGTTCGTCGAGGTCGTCGAGTGATTCCAGCGCCAACCGCCCACGGAGCGTGTCTTGGACAAATGTATTCTTGGGGACGCGAAACGTCAGCGACAACAGCCACTCATCACCCGTCAGCGCGTGGAAGAACCAGCCGTGACCGTTCTTGGGGCCGGCGATTTCCACCGTGCTCCGCGAATTGAAATTCACCGGCTGCAAGCCCGGCCGGCCGTCGAGAAAATCGACGATCAACTCCAGCGCCGCCCCCTCCCAACGGCAGGGGGTTCCGGCGTGGCTGATGCGGTCCTGTGTGTGCCAACGTCTGCCGTCTTTTTTCCAGGGCATCTGCGCATCGCGGCCCACCTGCGCGATATCCAAATCCCCCGCCCGTTTCTTGGCCGCTTCGCGGGCGTTGAAGACTTCGCGTTCGCGGCGTTTCCCGTCCGCGAGAATCGGGGCCAACAACTCGCCGGTGAATGAATGTGGTTTCGGAGTACTTTTCTTG
>CALFYU010000598.1 GCA_937952455.1 uncultured Planctomycetaceae bacterium | reverse complement strand
CCGGCATAGTCGGACCGTGACCCGCCAGCACTGCCCGACCACAGCAGCACCGACAAGACGTCCGCCGAACCAGATTACACAATTTGGCTCGAGTTTGCCGAAAAAAAGGTTCAGTAGCGAACGATTTGCAACCGAAAGATTTGATAGCGAAGGAATTCCGCCGCGATCATCTCAATTACGGTCACCTCGTGATGGATCACTCGACCAATCTCAGTCCTACGACTTCTGACTCCGGGGTCAACACTTGCGGCCCACCGTCAGTTCAGGATCAGGCCGCTTCGGGGGACCTGATGGTGGCCGTGCTGCGGTTGGCCGAAGCATGGCGGGCGCGGCTCGCGGAGGACTTCGCCGAATGCCAACTCAACGACGCCCGATTCGCGGTCTTGCAGGCCATTGCCGATGCCGGGGGCGAGGGATGTTCACAAACCGAACTGGCTCGTCGGCTGCGGAACTCCGAATCGAACGTCAGCACCCTGCTCAACCGCATGGTCAGCGACGGTCTCGTCGAGCGCCGGCGATCCACTGCCGACCGCCGCAAGAGTTTAATTCGCCTTTCGGGAAAGGGGGCTGCTCGCTTGGCCCGTGCCAGCGCCCTCTACCGCCGGTCGGCCGGCAATCTTTTGGCTCCTTGGCCGTCATCGCAGCGGCGCCAATTGATACGGCAGCTCAATCAATTGCATGACGTGCTCGATGCGGCCGACAACGAAGCGGGTCCCGGCACGACGTCCTCCGTTTGCCAAGATGCCGTTGCGGTGAAGACCGTGTCCCCCAAGTCACTGCCCACTGAGATTCAAAGCCGCTTGCCATGACGTTGCACCCAATCAATCATCCCCTTCCGGAACAGCCCACTTTGGGTGCGCTCCGCACGCGCGCGGTAGCGACGCTCTTGTTGCTGTGCGCCATCACCACGCTTTCTGGATGTTCGCGCACGTTCTGGCGGCAGCATGCCGACCGGGAAACCTATCACGTGCTGGCCGAAAAAATGTCCAATCCGGAATGGTGGGTGCCGCGCACGAATCTGGAGCCGGATCCACGCAGCCGTTTCTATGATCCCTACGATCCCGACAAACCGCCGCTGCCGCCGGACGACCCGGCCGCGTACCAATACATGGAGTGGGTGCACGGCATGCTGGGCTACCAAGGCTGGCACAAGTTCGGACAGACGCTCACAGTCGAGAATCCGCAATGGCTGGAAAACTTCGGCATCTCTCCCGAAGCGGCGGCTTGCGGTTATGAAATCGGTTACTCCTACGAACAGCAATACTCACCGCCGGTTCCCGTCATTGAAGAAATGACGATGGGGGACGCGATTGAGTTGACCTATATCAATAGCCGGGAATTTCAGTTCCAGTTAGAGCGCCTGTATCTCATTGCTCTGGAGTTGACGTTTCAGCGGTTCCGTTACGACGTGCAATTTTTGGGTATCGGCGGGAACAAGCCGACGAGCGATTTGAATTACGATGCCTTCGGCGACGGCGAAACCTCGCTGTCCTGGGACAACCGGATTGGCATCAGCAAGTTGCTCCCCAGCGGGGGGCAATGGGCAATTGAATTTGCCAACAATACCTTGTGGCTGTTCAGCGGAGACAACAAGGGAGACACGGCCAGTGCGCTGTCGTTCAACCTGGTGCAGCCGCTGTTATTGGGCGGCGGCCGAAAGGTGGCGCTGGAAGCGCTGACGCAATCCGAGCGGGACGCGCTGTATGCGATGCGCGAGTTCGCCCGCTTCCGGCAGGAGTTTTTCGTCGACATCGTCAACGGCAGCAGCGGGTATTTGGGGCTGCTGGGCTTGAAACAGGGGATCTTCAACCAAGAGAGCAACATCCGCCAATTGGAGGTGCAAATTCGCCGCTTGCGGGCAATATCCGCCGAGCGGCCCAGCCGGCCCGGGGAACCGCTGGAAGAACTTCCAGCCAATATCGTCTTCCCGGCGTCCGTGGCGGATCGCATCAGCTACGACGACGTCACCAAAACCTTGTTCTGGTTGGGCGACATGAGCGACGAGGACCGCGATATCCTGTTGGGGTTAAGCGACAACGCCGAATACCAGCTGGCGATTCGCGACCTGTACCAGCGGATCACGGGCGAAGTCACGCCGTTGGAAGTCGCCCAGTTGGAGACGGACCTGGCCGAGCGGCAAAGCGACCTCGTACGCAGCCAAGTCGGTTATCAAAACCGGCTGGATTCGTACAAGCTGCAGATGGGCATTCCCACTGATTCGGTCGTGTCGATTGACGAATCGTTGTTGTTGCAGTTTCAACTGATCGATGAGCGGCTATCCGCACTGCAAGATGAGCTCGAAGATTTCTTGGATCAGTGGGGGCAAATCGACGAGGACAATCCGCCGGCGGAGTTGTTGCTATCAGGGGTGCAGCGGTTGCTGGAAATCCAGCAGTTGATTCGCGTCGACGGCGTCGATACGGTGATTGCCGATTTCGAGCGACGGGAAGCAACTTGGGATCGCCGTTTGGCCTCGCTGCCCAACGAAATGGACCGCGAACGACTGGCATCGGACGTGGCCCGTGATCGGCGGATATTTGAATCGCTGGTGGTCGACCTGAACGGAGCCGTCGACGTCTTGAGGCAACACCAACAAAAATTGCAAGCCGGCGGCCTGACGCCCGAGGCCCGGCGCGAGCTCTATATTGATATCGACGAGAAACACGAGAAGCTGCTGAGCATCGTGCAGGGGCTTTCTGTCGTGCAGATCGACACCCGCGTGGAGTTGATCGAATTCGCCCCCTTCGACCTGAGTATGGAGGATGCCGTGCGGTTGGGTATGCAATATCGTGTGGACCTGATGAACCAGCGGGCCTTTGTGATGGACGCGCGGCGACGGCTGGAAGTGGCCGCCAATCAGTTGGAAGCGGTGTTGGATGTGATCGTCGAAGGAGACGTGGCGACCCGGCCGCTGATTACGGGTAACGACAACCCATTTGATTTCCGTGGTCGCAACAGCAGTTTCCGCGCCGGCTTGGCTTTCACCGCCCCCGTCGTGCAAATTCGCGAGCGGAACTTGTATCGCGCCGCACTCATCGAATACCAACGGGCCCGCCGGGCGTATATGCAGTTTGAAGACGAGGTCAAATTCGCCATACGGACCGACTGGCGGGACCTGACCGCCAACCGCACACAGTTTGAAATCACCCGGCAGGCCGTCCGTTCCGCGGCGATTCAGTACGACCAGGCCGTCGACGAGACCACCGCCCCGCTGGCTCCCGGCCAGTCCCGCTCAACCAACATTGGTTTGAACTTGCTGCGTGCGTTGGAGTCGATTCTAAACGCTCAAAACTCGTTGATCAGCAACTGGGTCAGCTACGAATCGAGCCGCTTGGCAATTAACCGCGACATGGGCACGATGTACATCGATGAAGCCGGCGTGTGGGACGACCCGTTCTATCAACAACGCAAATCCGCCCGCCCGTCATTTGAAGCGCCCCCGGTCGATGCGATTCCGCTCGACATCCAGGCCCCCCCGCCAGAGGACTTCGAAGAGGCAGCCCAGTCGATTGAATTGAGCGAGGAACTCAGCCAACAGATCGAACGGTTGTCGCGACACCCGGGACTGTTCGACGACCTGCCGCCGCTCGCGCCGCCGGCTGACGAATTGGAAGAGACAAGTCCCGCAACGGTACCCGAAGGTGGCCCGCGATTGCCGCCCAACAACCCCGTGGGCCGCACTCGCATCAGTGGACGACCGGCGGAGTAGTGGAACGCCCACGTCATGAAATTCGAAATACGAAGCACGAAATACGAAACAAATACAAAACTCAAATGACCGAACCCTTTTGGATTTCGATCATTTGAATTTGTTTAGGATTTCGTGCTTCGGATTTCGAATTTTCAACACCGTTATCTCTGATAAATCGGCAACAACTGGTAGGGCGGCGTCAGTGCCAGGATGGCGAACGACGTGGAGTAACAAAATCCCAACGGGCCATCCTGGTTGGCTTCGCGGTCGAACGCACCGTTGGCTCGCTGATGTGCCGCGAACGTCCGCAGCAGGTCGGGATAGAACTGCCGCCAGTTCTCGCCTCCCAGTTGAAACATGGCCTGGCTACAGTAGTAGGCGCCGTAGTAATACCGGTCTTCGGTGGTGAGTCCG
>CALFYU010000597.1 GCA_937952455.1 uncultured Planctomycetaceae bacterium | reverse complement strand
CTTCAACAATTGACACACATGGCGCCGCTTCTTGTGCCTGACGGCACCCAACCGCTGCGCGGTCGGGCCACCCCTTGTAGACTTTCAACGTGACGCTGAATAACTTCGACGAAACATGCCAACGTTAATGCTTGTAGATCTTGTGCTGCGGCCGTGTCGACAGGATTTGTTCTTTGCCCCAGTCGGTCACGGCGCGGAACGCGTCGCTGTGGATGAAATCAGTAAACGCCTTTTCGTCGGACCACTGGCTGGTGATGAGGTACGACGCCCCGTCGCTGACGTCTTTCCACAACGTTGAGTTGTCATGCCCCTCAGCTGCGTTGAGTGCGTCGATCACAGCGGCGAACTTGTCTTCAAAGTCCTGCTGTTTCCCCTCGATGACGTGGTAATTCATGCCGACGGTGATCACGGTCTATTCCTTTTACCTGGGGTTTTGAGAAATCGTGGGTGTCGAGGGTTCATGATATGGCTTTGCTGCGCGAACGCAACCGGGGCGATGGCGTGGATGGCGTGGATGGCACGGATTGCAATGCAACCGTGTGCTTTGGGCACAAGGAGCCGCAGTTTCAATGTTCCCTGGCTAATTGTCAGGCATCGCGGTAATTGCGGCTTCTTGCGGGCTGCGCCCGCCCTGATAGCAATCGCTATCAGGGCTACCCATTGTTGGCCGCATTACTTCTTTTTCAGCGCTTCCCCCGCGGCCTCGTAGGCTTGGTGGCCGGTGGAGTTTTTGCCGAGGATCGGTTGTTCGGTCTTTGGTAGCCATTTCCGGTGTTCGGCGAGTACGTTCGCAAACCGCGGATCGGCGGCGAGGTTGGTCCATTCGTGGGAATCGTTGTCGTGGTCGTACAGTTCTTCCGAGCCGTCGAGGTAGTGGATGTACCGCCAGCGCGTGGAGCGGACGGCGTGGTTGCCGCGGCCGAATGTGGTGATGGCGGGGCGGTCCCACTTGAGCGCGGGGTCTTCCAAAAGTGGCACGAGCGATTGTCCCTCGTGATGCGGGTTGGCCGGCTGGCCGGCGAGTTGCAGCAGCGTGGGATAGATATCGATCAGGCCCACCGGACGATCGCAGACGGCCGGCTGGATGTCCGGGCCGGCGAAGATCAACGGCACGCGGGTGCCGTCTTCCCAGAGCGAACGCTTGGCCCAACGTTCTTTTTCCCCGAGATGAAAACCGTGGTCGGAGAAGAGGCAGATGATGGTGTTCTCCTTGTCTCCGCGTTTTTCCAAGGCATCCAGGACCATGCCGACGCAACTGTCGACGAAACTGACCGACGCCAGATAGGACTGCACTGCGTGCGGCCACTGGCCGCTGGATTTGACCCACTGGTGTTCCGGCGCCACGTGTTTGAGCGTCGTCAAGTTCCGCCCGTACGTGGGGAGGTCATGGATGTCCCCCTCGGTGATGAGCGGAAGCTGGACTTTTTCGAGCGGATGCAGGTCGAACCATTTTTGCGGGACGTACATCGGGACGTGGGGGCGGAAAAAGCCCACGGCGAGGAAGTAAGGCTGATCGTAGTCGGCCGCCAGTTTGTCTTGTGCCCAGGAGGCGATCTTGTAATCCGGCATCTGCTGGGTTCGTTCGGGAAAGGCGCCCCAATCCCATAGCGGATGTCCGTGCGGCTGGCTGATTTTCTTCTCGGGCCGGGGACCGAAGGCATGGAAATTTCCGCCATATTCGCCGACGCGGCTGAAAATACGCTGGTTGGCTTCATGATGAAACAGTTTGCCGGCGCCCATCACCTTGTAGCCGTCGGCGGCGAACGCTTCGGGAAGCGTGGTTTCGTTTTTGGTGACTTCTGATTGCGGCAGGCCGGGGTCGAGGAAGTACAACCCGGTGGAGGAGGGGAGCCGCGACACCATCAGGCTGGCCCGCGACGGTTGGCAGACGGGGGCCTGACAATGGGCGTTGGCAAATAACACACCCCGCTCCGCCAGCCGATCGATATTCGGCGTGAACGCCTGAGGATGCCCCGCCAGGCAGCCGACCCAGTCGTTGAGATCGTCGACGGAGATCAGAATGACGTTCGGTTTGGCGGCGGATGAGATGTTGGCAGGTACGAAGAATATGGCGAGCAATAGTGCCGTGAGAATTCGCATGTTGGTTCCTTGATTTATTTGTCTCTTACCCGGGTTCTTAGCCACTGGGTTCACAGAGGACACAGAGAAATACTTCACGGCCAATCAAAAACTTTGGCAACAATGTCCTTGACTCACCAGCCGGGTGCGTAGCTCTCGGTTTCATCCGGACTCATGAGAATGATTATCTTGCCGCGAACCTTGGCCTCAACCCAAGCCAATGGTCCAAAAATCTCCCTTAGTATGTGGCGATCAAATTTGCAATAGACAACTTGAACGCGAACATCGTCGCTACTGGGGACGCTTGCGAAACGTTCCCCAAGGCGCATATACGCACCCACGTACGGTCCGATTGTCAACAGCAGTCCAATGAGTGCGTAGACAAGCCAACACTTCCACTGTTTCGGCTTATCTGTCGCCATGAGCCGCCCTTCTATTGGTGAGCACTAACGCTACTGCTTCTTCTTCGGCTTAAGTGACTTCGTGGAGAAGTCCACCCCGTGCATTATTCCCAGTCCAGTTCACCGTCGGGTGATGTTGGATCGGGTGCAAGTTCAAACTGACCTTGGCGGCAAGTGATCCGGAATGGTTTTCCGGAAGCGTACGGTCGCCACCCAGCAGTTAATGCAAATTGTATTGCCGGTCGCACAAAACTGGGGGTCACAATGTGCGGGTCGAAGGATATAGCGTATTGGTATTCAGGCTCAAGCCAATCGACCCATCCCCAGCTGACAACAAGCGCTTGGCCGCGGCTACTTTTTTCGTTGTCACCGTAGACTGTGAGCACGCCATCGAATTGCCATTGATACGTCAGATCATCGACGACAATTGGCCGAAAGCCGCGTTTCTTTTTGGGGCGTGCCATTAAGCGGAATTCAATTGAATCTATCGGATTGTCAGCTTCATCTCTTTCACATTGAGCATAGATGTCTATCCCGGTGACACCCCCAGTTCATGGATATCCGTCAGTGCCACCCGCCACGGAAAACGAATAGAATTATAGGCAACCCAATAGTAAGATTCACCTTGTGGAGGAATCGCGCGTGTGCGATAGGCTGCAACGGTGCGGCCTACAGGTGATCTTTGCGATAGCCCATGACTGGCAAGACAATTGGTAACCACCGGATCCGTAAGCCGCGACGACGCTTCGGTCGAGTTCCCATTCCTCGCTACCAACGTGCGGGGCCGGCGAGCTGCGATCAAGTCATTCACACATCTCGCTCCCGAGTTCGTGTTCTGGATTGCCCCGGACGGCACACTTCACGACGCGAACGAGGCACACAGAAAGAACCCGCCTCGCGGTTTTCAACACATCGTCAACGATCCACCGAACTATGGCGGATTTCTTCGGGGCCGCATTGCGAGCCAGGGTGGTCGCCAACTGATCGTGGTCTACTGCCCCCCTGAGGCCCTCGCCGTTCCCGGCCCGATTGTCCACCAGTTCCTTGCAGGAGCTGCTGCCTTCCCCGTGCCTGTCTCAGAGAACACATTGGTGATCAGCGACAACGGAGATCTATATGGCACCATGTCCGATCTACGAGATCGAGTGTCGGGGTAACAGTCGCTTAAACTTATTGCCGATCACTTTGCACGGGGTACCACCCATTCGCACACGTTACGTGACCGGTCCGAATGCCTTTTGAAAAGAGGCGGGGGAATACATCCGGCAATCAGTATGGTGAAGCCACACACCGGGGCAACGCTTTTGGATGCTACGCCAAACGCTTAATAATTCCGACATTGTGCAATGTGTTTCAAATTTTGAACCTCCCCAATATGACGTAATGCCGGGCCGTTGTTCGTTATCAGAGTCGAACGGGCACTCGATAATGTCGAATTCGATGTAGTGGTCTCCAAATTCCCAACGTGCAATCCAAGCAGCCCAGTCTGGTGTCGCGTCATGCACAAGCCCCACGTCGGAAACCGCAAGGATCGCGTCCGCGATCTCTTTAGGCGTGTAGATTTCAGACCTCCAATTGTCGTCGAAGCTATACGCAGGTTCAGGAAGGTCGATTGGCCCATAAACAAGCGAGAATTCCGTCAGATTGAGGAGTGAGTCCGACATGTTTTAGGCAGAATACGTTGATCCAAGTTGGACGTGGCGGCCCAGTTCATCGATTCCCGTCAGCGCCATTCGTCTACCTCACTGCGATATTATAGTAAATTGGAGTTGCGTCGCGACGCACGCTACTTCGCCACCTTTAACGGCATCGTCCCCACGTTCCCGGTCTAGCCGGCCCTGCAGTAGTG
>CALFYU010000596.1 GCA_937952455.1 uncultured Planctomycetaceae bacterium | reverse complement strand
CGCGGGCGAGACCTCGGGGAGGTTGTGGTTATGCTCGCTGGCCTGGAGCTCCGGCGAGTGCTGGAGGCTGAGCTTCTCGTCGTGCCCGTCAAAGACGTGCGGGAAGGACTCGGTAATCAATCGCCGTTGATCCTTCGTGAGTTGCAATTCGTCCTGAACCTCAGTCGCTTCCAAGAGCTTGACATGCGCGGTTGACGGGACGGCGAACCAACGTCGTTGTGACGGAACCTGAGGGGCCGCGGATGACGCCAACATTGCCTGACATCCCCAGATTGCAGCCAATACCACGGCGGCGGCCCCCAAATGGATCGCGGGTTTTTCGAACGAGCGCATCGAGACTTCCTCCAAGCGTAGGCGGGGAGTGAGAGTGACAGGGAGAGGCAGGATTGAGATGAGAGTCCACTTTGAGCGGAGGCGTAGAATCGTCGGAGTCCCAAAAGCTGTCAAGAGCAACCTTGACGGTCCTCGTGACTGCATTTCAGGTGCATACGCCTCATGTGACAGCGAACCCAGCTATGTAACGGGGATAAGCGTAGGCGGATGTTTGGCCGAAGCGGCGCCTACCCCCGCCGCCACACCAAAGCCGACCAGTTCGGGGATTTCCAGGAGGGGGTGTTTCATGACTGGGACGTTACTTCCAGGGGCCATAACGAACGACATGCCCGCCGATCGTGTCATGACAAAATGTAATCAAAATTCGATGCGAATTCAGCCGGCCGTCGCTCGCCGCAACAAGTTGGACGTCATCTGCTGCACGCGCGGGTCCGGGCCATGCGGCCGGCTCCAGTGGGACCAGGGGATGATGTGGCCGGGCGGAGTCGACAGGCCTTGTGACCAGAAGATTGTGGCGGCGTTGAAAACAAAATTGCCTTTCGGGCCGGGAAAGATCGTGGCGGTGTAGTGCCCTTCACGGGTCCCGCCGGCCCACACGGAACCTTCGGCCAGCACCTCCAGGCCTTTCCGCTGCAAGTCCGGCTCACCATGGTGCTCCCATCCCACCAAACCGGGAATGCTCTCGCCCTGTTGCATGCCGGTCCCTTCGAACAACCAGTGCTCCGGCTTAGTACAGGTCCAATCACCGCCGCCGTTGAAGGGGACGACGCTGCGGGCGCCGATGATGTTCCGCTCGTCCAGCCCCTTGTCGGTCAAACCGGCGAACAATTCTTTGTACGAGGCGATTTCGTCGTCGCGGAGCGGGCCGTATGAACCGGCGCGAGTAATGATTCGACCGGGTGCGCCGCTTGAACTTTCAGAAAACGGCGAAACAATAAACACCGAATTGCCGCTCAGCCAGAGGATATTTACGCCGGCGGCGATCGCCGATTCCACCGCACGGTACTGCCGCAAGTCCCAATATTCGTCGTGACCCACGCTGATGAACGACCGACAGCGGGTGAGAAAGTCTGCATCGATCGAGTCGCGGTTTGATCCATAGGTCACGTCATAGCCGTGCTGTTCCAACCAGTAGCAGAGCGGAATCTCCCACAGCAGAAACTCCCCCGACCCGATCGACAGCGGGTGATCGAAAATCTGGGTGTACTTTCCATACGGACGGTCAAAGCTGACGGCCACGCCGGGGGCATGTGCGCCGTCGGGGTGTGTGTAGAGCGACTCGTTGACCGGCCAGCGATTATACGCCTGCCAGGTGTTGTCGCTGCATTGAAACAAGACATCCGCGCGACGTTGATCGCGAACGATGAAAATCAGATAACTTTGCCAATACGGTTCGGACCGCGACTGGGGAATCGTGGTCAGCTTGCCGAGGTAAATCCCGCTGGGCCAGTCGGCGGGGATTTTGAGTTCCGCGCTCGGCTCCCAGCGGCATTCGCGGAGTCGCCCCGGCAGCGGCCCCATCTCGGGCACCGGTTGCGCGCGGCCTGAAAGCGGTCCGAGCGTCGTCATATGGCGTGCGCCCGCGCCGCCGTAGTATCCCATCCGAAACAGGTCGATCGTAAACTTGCGCGGCGGATCGGTGCTCACAAAAATCTTTAGCATTTCACCGGCGGCGATCGACTGGTGTGAGCAGTACCCCTCGATCAATGACGTACGGAATTGCCCTTCGTTCACGCGGACACGCGTCAACTGCCAGTCGGTCGATCCGCTCTTTTCGTTCTCGCGTTGGATCAACGACGGCGCGGCCTTGACGTCGGCAAAAGCCGGCACTTGCAACGACCCGGAGGCCAAAGCCGCTGATGAAGCGATTGCCCCTTTCAGGACATCGCGGCGAGCGAGTTTTTCGCGTTCGTTGTTTGTCATGAGAACCTCTCAGGAGAGGGTGTTGCTTGGGGCGTGCATCATATTTCGCATTGACGAGGTCTATAGTTCTTAGAATGGCTGCTCCATTCAAATCAGACTCGCGGAACATCATCATGATTCTTCCGAAAAACCGGCGTTCGCAGCGAACCTGATGACAGCGTTCGTGTCACTTCGCTGATTGGAGCGATTTCATTGACTGTCTTCGAGGTAAATGAGCCATGGGACGAACATCTAAGAGAGCACAGCGTCCGCAACTGGCAAGATTTCCTCCCATCGAAGGTCCGGTGTCGGCGTACATCGACGAACCGTGTCTCGCATTCCATAAATATGATGGATCGAATTTGCAATTCAAATGGACTCAACAAGAAGGGTGGTGCCAATTTGGTACACGGAAGCGAACCATCGACTCAAAGAACCCCCTGTTTGGCGATGCCATAGCAACCTTCCAACGAAAGTATGCCGATTCCATAATTCCTGTCATACGCCGACACAAGGAATACCGAAACACTAAATCGCTCGTCGCATTTTGCGAGTATTTCGGTGACCATACATTTTCGGGACTTCATCAGGCTGGTGAAGTCCGCGACCTGAAGCTGATTGACATTTTGATCGAGGACCAAGGCTTCGTATTGCCAGGCAATTTCCGTCACCATTTCGGACACCTCGACATTGCAGAGATCGTATATGAAGGTCCGCTATCGGGACAATTCATGCGTGACGTCTACGAAGGCAAGTATCCAGTGGGAGAGGGGGTCGTTGCGAAAGGAGTCACGTCAACACGGAGACGCAAAGGAAAAACAGAACAGAGCGTCTGGACGGCTAAGATAAAAACAAAATCTTGGCTTGAGGAATTACAACGCCGCGCGGGTGATTCGGCAAATCTGATGCAAGAACTCGAAGAAAATCTGCGTCAGCAAAGCAGCGTTCAATTCTGACAATGCATCTCCATCGAGCAGCAATTAAACACCCCCCTCCTGCGGCGCAAACAACTCCGTCACGATGTCTGCCAGAATAGAGTCGTCTCCTTGTGCGGATGCCTTTTGCATCGCCCCCCATAACAGGCTCCCTTGGGCGACGGCGCGCTGCA
>CALFYU010000595.1 GCA_937952455.1 uncultured Planctomycetaceae bacterium | reverse complement strand
TTCTGTGCACCATTCCTAGACACCAAATCAGGGGCAAAGCCATGTCCACCGAAACCCAATACCCCTTCCACCACGTCGCCGGCGGCGGCACGTCGAACCGCGACTGGTGGCCGAATCAACTAAAAGTCAAACTCCTCCGCCAACATTCCTCCAAATCCGATCCCATGGGAGAGGATTTCAACTATCGCGACGAGTTCAACAGCCTCGATCTGGCAGCAGTCAAAAAGGATCTCGCCGACTTGATGACCGATTCGCAGGAGTGGTGGCCCGCGGACTTCGGCCACTATGGCCCGCTGTTTATCCGCATGGCATGGCACAGTGCGGGGACCTACCGCACCGGCGATGGCCGCGGCGGCGGGGGCCGGGGCCAACAACGGTTCGCGCCGCTGAACAGTTGGCCGGACAACGTCAGTCTGGACAAAGCGCGACGTCTGCTTTGGCCCATCAAACAGAAGTATGGCCGCAAGATTTCCTGGGCCGACCTGATCATCCTCACCGGCAACGTGGCGCTGGAAACGATGGGTTTCAAGACCTTCGGTTTCGGCGGGGGGCGCGAAGATGTCTGGGAGCCGGATGAGGACGTCTATTGGGGAACCGAGACGACCTGGCTGGGGGGCGAAGACCGTTATGCCCGCGGATCGGAAGGTGTCGGCAAACAACATTCAGCGCTCGTCTCCGACGACACGGCAGACGGGGACATGCATGATCGCAACCTCGAGAATCCGCTCGCCGCTGTGCAGATGGGATTGATATACGTCAACCCAGAAGGCCCCGACGGGAATCCCGACCCGGTCGCCGCTGCTGTCGATATTCGCGAGACGTTCAAACGGATGGCGATGGACGACGAGGAGACAGTGGCGCTGATCGCCGGCGGGCATACCTTCGGCAAGACCCACGGCGCCGGTCCCGCTTCGGACGTAGGCCCAGACCCGGAAGCGGCCGGTCTGGAATTGGCCGGTTTGGGCTGGAAAAGCAGTTACCGCAGCGGCGTGGGCGGAGACGCGATCACCAGCGGCCTGGAAGTCACCTGGACCACGACGCCCACGAAATGGAGCAACAACTTCTTTGAGAACCTGTTCGGCTACGAATGGGAACTCACCAAGAGCCCGGCCGACGCAAATCAATGGGTTGCTAAGAACGCCGAAGCGACCGTACCGGATCCCGTCGACCCGTCGAAAAAGCGTCTGCCGACCATGCTGACCACCGACCTGTCGCTGCGGATGGACCCGGCGTACGAAAAAATCTGCCGGCGGTTTATGGAACACCCCGACCAGTTCGCCGACGCGTTCGCCCGTGCATGGTTCAAGTTGACGCACCGCGACATGGGTCCACGGTCGCGCTATCTAGGTCCGGAGGTTCCCGAAGAAGACCTGATCTGGCAGGATCCGATTCCCAAGGTCGATCACCCCTTGATCGATGCCCACGACGTCGCCTCGCTGAAGAAGACAATCCTGGCGGCTGGACTCCCGATCTCACGACTCGTGGCGACCGCCTGGGCCTCGGCGTCCACGTTCCGCGGCTCCGACAAACGGGGCGGCGCAAACGGCGGTCGAATTCGTCTGGCTCCGCAGAAGGACTGGGAAGTCAACGAACCCGCGGAGCTGGCCGAGACGCTCACGGCATTGGAGAAGATCCAAAGCGAATTCAACACCACCGCTTCGGGAGGTAAGAAGGTTTCACTGGCGGACTTGATCGTGCTGGCCGGCTGCGCGGGAGTCGAGCAGGCAGCCAAAAATGCCGGTTGCGAGGTCACAGTTCCGTTCTCACCCGGCCGCACCGATGCCATCGCCGAACAAACCGACATCGAAGCATTTTCCGTGCTGGAACCAATCGCCGATGGCTTCCGCAACTATCTCAAGGGCAAGTACACGGTCTCGACCGAGGAACTGCTGATTGACAAGGCGCAGCTATTGACGCTGACTGCACCGGAAATGACCGTGCTCATCGGCGGCATGCGGGTGCTGGGCACGAACGTCGGCAAAACCCAACACGGCGTATTCACCAAGCGCCCCGACTCACTCACCAACGACTTTTTTGTGAACCTGCTCGACATGGGGACCGTGTGGGAACCGGTCTCAGACGAAGCGGAGTTGTTCGAAGGCCGGGACCGCAAGACGGGCGAATCGAAGTGGACCGGCACGCGCGTCGACCTCATTTTCGGTTCGAACTCCGAGCTACGTGCCGTCGCCGAAGTCTACGGATGTTCCGACGCGCAGGAGAAATTCGTCCACGACTTCGTCGCCGCGTGGAACAAGGTGATGAACCTCGACCGCTACGATCTCGCCTAGGTTCTCGTGCAAAAATCGTGAATTGCCGTCCCGCATCTGCAGAAGGACCTGCGATGCGGCGCGCATGATGCGCCCGTCCCGCAGTGGCCATTTTCTCCTGTGGCGGCGGGTCGAATTCGGGTAAATCCCACCGCCTGTCACAGGCTGCCGATCCCATATCGCCGGTGGAAGGCCTTCTTGATTCGCCGGCGCCATTCTTTTCGGAAGGACTTTGACTTCAACGTCTCAGAGTCATTGGCACTCAGCCGAAATTCACGGATCTCAGCGATGGGGTCGGAACGATCGTATTCGTTCGCCAATGCGCCATTTTCGAAGATGAGTTCGCGCACCTCATGATAACACCTGGCGGGCTGATAGCCTAAATGTAAATAGAGTTTCTGTATGAATCCCCGCGCGATGAGAATGCCGCCGGTGTACTCAAGATGAACGTTCAATCCGTGGTAGTGGTTGGTAAAAGAAGAGCGATCCTCAGGAGGAGGCGCTACTGGCTTCACGCCGTTGATCATGGGACCATCGACGAACTCCAAATTCTTCGTATCCAAGTTGATCGACATGGGGCTTACAAAGAGATTGTCAAGCACCAATCGGCCGTCGGATACGGCGAACTCGGCGACGTAACCCCTGATGCAGGCCGTGCTGACGGGCCACACGGGAATATCAAAAATCGAGATGTCAAAGAAATCACCATTGCTGGTTGCGACGAGAGAGTAGGCGTCCCCATAGAGTCTGAATGCGTTGGACATTTGAGCGGTCATTGATCGGCTCCTTTCGGCACAAAAGGATGAGGGCTCACTTTGCACATGATAATGCAAAACAGAGTCTCCTCAAAATTCCCGGTGGGGACGGAGCCCGCTAAACGATCCAAGGCCACGCGAGTAAGGCTTCCTGGGTGGTCATGACGCTTTCCGCAGGTGTCGGCGAAATCGGGAAACGCATGACATCGCCGACAATTCTCTCGCCCAAAGAACGCCATAAGCCACTGCCGTTACAGTGGCTTACAAAGCACGCCCGGGTGGATTCGAACCACCGACCTACGGATTAGAAGTCCGTTGCTC
>CALFYU010000594.1 GCA_937952455.1 uncultured Planctomycetaceae bacterium | reverse complement strand
GACCTAGCCATCGCCACGCCTCACCCCGCCTTCATTTCGCTACTTCCCCTCACCGATTTGCGCCACCCCTTCCCCCGTCAAATCGCGGATATGTTCCACGGCCGCCGGCCGGAACATCTGGTCAATCCGCAAATCTGGCGGGACCGGAACTGAGCCTTTCAGGTCGGTGCGGGGAGTGATGCCCAGATTCACCGACGACGATTTGACGCTGCAACATGCGTGACCTATATCTCTTGTAGCCCGCGGACTCTGCCGCTGCGCTGTTTCGGAAACCGCGCTCTCACGCATCGCAAGTCACAGTCGTGGCACAACACCCCTCGGAGATTGCCTCAACGATGTCCTCGAACACCGATAACAGCCCCGACCTGGAAGGCATCGACTTTGATTCGTTGCCCGACGCCGACGAGAATTCCGGTGACGGTCCCAATGCGGCCGGCGAAGGACATTCTCTGGAACACCAAATCGAACTCTTGGAGTCCCAACTCCTTGAGAAGGAAGATTTAGTATTTGCGCTGACCGAACGCCTTGAACAAGCGGCCGAGCAATTGGATCGCTACCGCCGGTCGGGGACCAAGCAGGGACGAGGCGGTGGCGGCGGACTTCCCAAGGAAGTCGTCGAGGAGCAACGGACGCTCTTCGAAGAGATGCGGAACATGATCGCGCAGTGGGAAGCGACCCAGCCGGGCGCCACCCTGGGGCGGATCGAACTGCAAGTCACCGAATTGCGGGACCTCGTTTCCGGCAACCTGCTGGGAGGCGGCGGAGGGGGAGGCATTGGCAGTGCCCTTTCGTCGCTGGCGAAGACCGCACCCGCTGCGGAAAAGCCGAAACAGGAGGCGGCGGCAACGCCAAAATACAAACCGGGAAGCTGGGAAGAACAGCGCGCCGCGTTGATGGCCGGCGAAACACCCGCACCCGCAGCCCAGGCACCCGACGCCCAGGCCGTGCCTCAGACCGAACAAGCCCCCGCGGATACCGATGAGCCGACGGAAGAATCAGCCGATACCCCGCGGCCGATCGATCTGGAAACCGCGGACATCGATCAGTTGCGGGAAGCGGTCCGCGAACGGGATCGGATAATCGCTTCGCTGAAAGAACAAATCGCGGAACACGAAGCATCCGGCGAAGTCGTCAAATACGACACGATGGAAAGCATGCCGGACGAATTTCGAGAGAAACTGGAAGCTCTGGAAGAGGAGTGGAAAGACAAAATCCGCGAGACCGAAGTCGAGCTTTCGTTGGAGCGGGCCAAAATCGCCCGCGAAAAGGCGGAGCTGCAGCAGCAACAGCACCAGATGCAAAAGCATCGGGAGAAGCTGGGGCTGGGCGCCAAGACCGGTGCGTCGAACGGAGAAGCCAAAGGCGACGAAGAAGCCGGCAGCGGACGTTGGCTGCGTTTTCTCAAACGAAGCAACGACGAAGAGTAATCCCGCGAACTCAGCGGAGCCGCGAGTCCTTCTCCCGGCCGGCATAGGGGATCGCTGCCGGCCGCATTGAGTCATCGGGCGCAACGCTCAATTGCGTGATCGTCTGTTTCGTCTGCGTGATCGATTCGCCGCTCGCAAGGTGCACAGCCATCTCCACGGTCTGATCGATTCGGCAGTTTTCCGGAAGTCCGGTGTGCCGGTTGATCGAGCAGCGGCCGGAAATGCGTCCGCCCAGGATCTCAAGTTGCGCCGAACCGATGTCACGCGCGGCCTGCGGAGCCACGGTCCCGCCGACGGCGACATCCACCACGGCAGCAGTTGTATCGGTAATGGTGTACTGCAACTGCAAAGTGACGGGAATCGGCTGTTGGATCGTCCGCTGGCGCCGCCAAGTCGTCCCCGTTGCGACGGTATCCAACGGCAGCAGGCCGATACCTTCGTCCACGAAGTTCGCCAAATTATCGGCTTCTGATATTCCGGCGAGCGATTTCCAGACAAGGGTTCGCTGCTCGGGCGCGGCTTGCTGCAGGCATCCGTCCAAAAAGTCCTGAAAGCCGACGAGGCCTTGCAATTGATTGCGGCCATCGAGCCAGAACGAGAATCCACGGCCGGGAAGACCACGATAGGCCTCAGCCTGGGGGGGGACCGGGCCGCGGGGTTGGTCCGAATCGTAGTTCACTTCTTGGCCGGGAATATCCTGCACGAACTTGACATTGTGGTAATGCACTTTGAGCCGTTTATCGCCGGGGCGGCGGTCGGGGAGGGCCGCCGGCGACAGATCGTCATCGACCACATCTTCCACCTCCAGCGACAATCCAATCGTCAGTCGCGAACCTCCGGTCGCCGTCTGTTCGGGGAGGCGTTGAGTGATTCGCTGATCGACAGTCTTCAGATAGGAGAAGCGATCGCCGACCAGAAGCCGCTGTTGAGCCGCCGGAGCGACTGCGGGGGGAGGATCGGCGTCGTCGAAGAACGACGCGTCCTCAGTGCGCGCGTCATCGACTGCGACCGATTCCGGTTCCGCCGCTTTGTCGCCGTCAGAGGACTTGCCAAACCAGCCGGAACTGGAAATCAACAGAGCCACGCCCAAACAGCAAGTGGCGATCGGCAACAGGCGCGATTTCAACATGAGGATGTCAGCAGTTGCAAAAATGTCACCAAGGAATTGCCCCTGCCCCCGCTACGACCGACGGTCGATTTGAGATATGCGCCGCTCGGCGCGCGGTGAGGGCGGCGAAACATATCAGGGATCGCAAATCGTGGAAACCCGGAAGCGTGCGACGCCGGCATATTCCGGACCCGATTTGGGATATTTCCTAGTGACGGGGAACGCGTCAGGGGGAATTTTGCAATAACTCGCCGATCTTGACCGCCACGGTCTTGCGCGACGTGGTGTCCTGCGGGCGTTTCTTGACGAGGTGGATTTGCAAAACCTCGTAGGGGGTCAAGTCCTGGTGCTGCCGGGCCAAAGCCGTGATCCGCTTGATCGCAGCATCGGCCAGTCCAGCGTTAGCTTCTTCGCCGGGGTGAAAGTCGACGTTGACCACGATCCTCAACGTCATCGGCGAACCTTTGTGCCGCCCCCCTTCGACCTGCGGAACCGATTGGGGAAATTCCTCGGCTAAGGCCTTCTTCAGTTCCAGGAACGGTGCGTTGCGCCAAATGGCATAACTCACGCAGATCATACCGCCGATGAGGCCCAGCAAGAACATCGACACGACCACCCACCGACCCGATACGGTGCGGGGGGGGTTTGCGGGAAAGACCTCTTCGGCATCGCGTGTGTTCATCTGAGGACGGAATTCAACAGTGGGGGGACGTTAGGGTAATTGCTCGACGTCTTTGAGCAGTTGCGGCAGATCGATCGGGGCGCCCGGCGAGCCGAACACCTGCGACCGGCGAATGACGCCGTCGGTATCGACTAGAAATAGGACCGGCAGCAGTGGTCCGTTTTCAGGAAGGGAGACGCCCCATTGGCCGTGTACAGCATAGTCAACGTCGGCCAGGATGGGAAAGGGGATCGAGCCGCCGCCTTGCTGCGCGATCGTCTCCGGCGGCGCGGAGCTGATGGCGACCACCTCGGCCTCGGCGGCGCGGATTTGCGGAAGACCGTCGCGGAGCATCGCCAATGGACGAACGTCGTCCGGATCAGATCGGCCGTCGAAGAACAGCACGATCAGCTTCCGGCGGCCGAGGTACCGCGCCGTGCGATGACGCTTCCCATGCTGGTCGGTCAGCACCACCGCCGGTGCCGGCCGGGGTTGAAATCCTTGCCCGCCGCGGGGCCGAATCAGCGGTCCGTAGGCCGAGCGGAACAAGATCATAGCAACAATCACGACAGCCGCGGCGGGGATCACCCAGACGATCTTGGGCAGGCCGCGCGGCGGCGACGGCATAGGAGCGGCAGGAGTCTCGTCGGCAGTCATGATGGATCGCAGCAGAGGCCGCGCACAAGGAAACAAATCGGTGTCACTTGCAGCGTAATGCATTCGGCGGTCGGTTGCCACGCTGGCGACGAACCAGGCCCCCGCGGTCGTTACGGGGATATGGAAAAGTCGAATCGCCAAACTCCATTCGGAGTGCTATTATTGCCGTATCATCGTACAGTTGCCGGAACAGGAGAAAACTGCGGTCGATGTCGAGATTCGGACCTGCATGGTGGAATGCAATCAGAGCCCGCATCGGCGGCCGGGCTGCGCGCGCTTTCGCGCAATCGGCGCTCAACGTACGCCGCGTCAATGCACTCGAACCGGAATTTCAGGCGCTCAGCGACGCCGAACTGCGCAAAGCGAGCCTGGACCTCCGCTGGCGGATCAAAGGGGGGGAAACGCTCGACAAAATCATGCCCCGCGCGTTCGCCCTCGTCCGCGAAGCCGCGCAGCGGACGGTAGGACTTAGGCACCACGACGTGCAGCTGCTCGGCGGAACGGCGATGACCCGCCGAGCACTCATCGAAATGGAACCGGGCGAAGGAAAAACCCTCGTGGCCACGTTGCCGGTTTATCTCTACGCGCTCTCCGGGCAAGGTGTGCATGTCATGACAGTCAACGACTATCTCGCGCAGCGGGATGCGGAGTTGATGTCGCCGGTCTACAACCTGCTCGGCATGCGGGTCGGCGTGACGAATCCGGACTTCGACAAGAACACCCGCCGCGCCGCTTATCAGTGCGACATCACCTACGGCACGGCCACGCAGTTCGGGTTCGACTTTTTGCAGGACCGATTGGCGATGGGGGGCGAAGCGACCGCCGCCGGCGCCGCGGGATTGCTGTTCGGTGAGATGGGCAAGACCGAAGCGCCGATGCAGCGCGGACACTACTGCGCAATCATCGATGAGGCGGACAGTGTATTGATCGACGACGCCCGCACGCCGCTGATTATTAGCGCTCCCAGCTCCGAACCGGAACAGCAAGTCGTGGACACCTATGAATGGGCGGCGCGGCATGCGGTGGAGTTTCAGGAGGGAGAGGATTTCACGCGCGACCGGGAGAAGAAAACGATCGAACTGAAGCGCGAGGGACGTTGGAAAGTCCGCGCTTTGCCGATGACGAAACTCGTACGGCAGATGCCGCTGGAGGAACTGTACGAGTACATGGAGCGGGCGATCAAAGTCCTGCTCGAATTCCATCGCGATCAGCAATACGTGGTGATGGACGACGAGATTCAACTGGTCGACGAGGGAACGGGGCGGATCATGCACGGCCGCAAACTCCGCGGCGGGATCCATCAAGCGATTGAAGCCAAGGAACGAGTCCCCGTAACGGTCGGCACCAGCCAAGCCGCGCGAACCACCATCCAGAATTACTTCTTGCGGTATAAGAACCTGCTGGGAATGACGGGGACGATTTGGAGTTCGCGGTGGGAGGTGCGGCGGATCTATAATCTCACCGCGCTCAGAATCCCCACGCACTTTCCGTCGAAGCGCAAACGGCTGCCGGACCAGATGTTCACGCAGGGAGACGCGCGGTGGCAGGCGGTCGTGGCCCAGGCACGGCAACTGCACGAACAGCAGCGACCGGTGCTGATCGGCACGCGTTCCATCGATGCGTCGGAGCATCTCAGCAAGCTGCTCAAAGAAAATGGCGTGCCGCATACGGTGCTCAACGCCAAGGAACACGCCAAAGAAGCGGAGATCGTCGCCAAAGCGGGAGAACTCGGGGCGGTCACCATCGCCACGAACATGGCCGGACGCGGAACCGACATCAAAGTCAGCAAGGAAGTCGACGCCATGGGGGGGCTGCACGTGATCGGCACAGAGCGGCACGATTCCGAACGCGTCGACAACCAATTAATCGGGCGCTCCGGCCGCCACGGCGCACCGGGCTCAAGCCAGTTTTTTCTGTCCCTGGACGACCAATTGTTGGAGGGATTCGGCTCGGCGAAGGCGCAGCGGATTCGCGCCGCCTACCGTTCGGCGGAGGCCAACGGAGGGGTGCGGAAGGACCACCTCGTCAAGTTGCTCCGCAAGGCCCAGCGCAAGATCGAGCGTAAACATTCCCGCGGGCGGACGCAGATGATGAAATTTGAAAAACGCCGGACAGAGATGCAGGAAAACATGGGGCTCGATCCGTTCCTCAATACGGCCGAATAGCAGCCGGCGCTCAGATACCGCGTGGCCCCAACCGATGGCTTCCCGGTCGCAGACGTTTTCACCGGCATCAATACCGGCGTCTCATACTAAGGACACCCCCAAAATGACCAACGACAATCCCGCCGAAATCACCTTGCCCATGATCCGCGAACATCTCTACAGCGCGGTCGTCAGCGACGCGTTGGACGGCTTGGGATACCCGAATCAATCGCCGCGGATCGCGCTCCCGCCGATCACCATCGACGTCACGCTCGTCGGCCGCGCCAAAACAACCCTCTGGGCCGACATGGCCCACGAAGACCCGCAGCCCTACGCGTTGGAGTTGCAAGCCGTCGACAGCTGCCGGCCCGACGACGTGTTCGTCGCCGCCGCCGGCGGGTCCTGGCGGTCCGGCGTCTGGGGTGAGTTGCTCTCCACCGCCGCGCGCAACAGCGGCTGCGTCGGTGCCGTCATCGACGGCGCCGTGCGAGACGTCGCCAAAATGCGAGCCATGCGCTTCCCCGTCTACGCCCGCGGCACCTGCGTCTACGACAGCCAAAACCGCCAGCGCGTGATCGACGTCGACGTCCCCGTACAGATCGACCGCGTCCCGATCCACCCCGGCGATCTGATCATCGCCGACGAAGACGGCATCGTCGTCGTCCCCCAAGCCGTCGAACAACAAGTCATCCAAGCCGCCTGGAACAAAGTCCACGCCGAAAACATCACCCGCGACGCCATCAAAAACGGCATGAAAGCCGTCGACGCCTACAAGAAATACGGCGTACTCTAATCCGGCGGAAAATGCGAAATCCGAATTTCGAAATTCGAAATAAATCAGAAACCAAAAATTCAAATGTCCAAAAACTCTACTTTGGAGAGCCCAACCCCAACGAATCTAACCCTCTGTTCTCAACTTGCCGCAACGGATATTACGAGCGACGACTATTAAATCTGTGTTCCATCTGTGTTCCATCTGTGGCTAAGTAAATCTTGATCATGAAAGAAACGTGATGCGCGTCGGGATCATCGGGATTCAGCACGAATCGAATACATTTCTGCCGCTGGCCACCAACGTGGAACAGTTCCAAAACGGCGCGCTGCTGACTGGCGACGCGATTCGCGCAGAGTACGCCGATTCGCACCACGAACTGGGCGGCTTCTTTGCCGCTCTCGATGACAGCGACGTCGAGGCCGTCCCGCTGTTCTTTGCCTGGGCGCTTCCCGGCGGCACGATTACCACCGAAACAGCCCAGTTTTTGTTGTCCGAAATGCAGACCGCCTTAGAGGCGGCCGGTACACTGGACGGACTGCTCGTCGTCCCCCACGGCGCCGCTGTCAGCCAGCCGTACGCCGACTTCGACGGGCATTGGCTGTCCTTGCTGCGACAGCGTTTTGGAAACGACCTGCCGATCATCGGCACGTTGGACCTGCACGCCAACTTATCGCAGCAAATGACCGACGCCGCCGACGCATTGCTCGCCTATCGTTCCAACCCGCATCTCGATCAACGCCAAGTCGGGCTCCAGGCCGGGAAGCTCATGCTCCGCACGCTCCGCGGCGAGGTTCGCCCCGTCCAGGCCGCGGCGCTGCCGCCGGTGTCGATCAACATCGAACGCCAATTGACCTCGCAGTCCCCTTGCCGGGAGATGTACGCCTTCGCCGACGACTTGATCCAGCAACCGGGAGTCCTCGCCGACAGCATCTTGCTGGGATTCCCCTACGCCGACGTCCCGGAAATGGGCTCCGCCTTCCTGGTCATCACTGACAACGACCCCGATCTCGCACAACAAACGGTTGACGAATTGGGCAATTACCTCGTGCAATACCGCGAACAGTTCCTGCCGCAAATGGTCGAAATCGACGAAGCTGTCGACAAAGCGCTCGCCGCGCCGGGCCCGGTTTGTTTGCTGGACATGGGAGACAACGTCGGCGGCGGCGCGCCGGGCGATAGCACCTTCTTGTTACACGCACTTTGTCGCGAAAAAATCGACGACGCCTTTGTCTGCATCTACGACCCCGCCTCGGTCAAAATCGCCGTAGCCGCTGGAGCTGGGAAAGCCATTCAACTCAAGATCGGCGGAAAAACCGATGATCGGCACGGCGCTCCCCTTGAGACAACAGCCACCGTCATCAGTTTGCACGACGGCAAATTCCGCGAAGACCAACCCCGGCACGGTGGACGCACGCACTACGACATGGGCCCCACCGCCGTCGTCAAGACGGCCGCCGGACCGACGGTGATGCTCACCACCCGGCGCATGGTCCCCTTCAGCCTGGGACAACTGACGAGCTGCAACATCAATCCGGAAGATTTCCGCATCCTCGTCGCTAAAGGTGTCCACGCTCCAACCGCCGCCTACGCCCCGGTCTGCCCCACATTGCTCCGCATCAATACACCCGGCGTCACCACAGCCGACATGCAGCAACTCGACTTTCAAAACCGCCGCCGCCCACTCTTCCCCTTCGAACGTTAACCCGTTGAAGAACACTTGTGCGGGTGTCACTGGCTTCGCCAGTGCCGGGTCACATGGGATGCACGCTCCCCCCAACCCAAGCGGAGACTGTGGCACCCGCCGGCAAGAAACAAATTCGGTATGACCGGCACAACCGTCTCGACCCGCGCACATCCGCCAAGATTTGTTGCCTCCGGCGGCATACAAGCCGGTACCGGGACGGAACTTGCGGGGCGGCGTTTGACTCCGCCTGTTCCTGACATAGTCTTTTCGGGCGACTGCGCTCCATGCGCCCAGTCACGACAATCCCGGAGACTTTCCCCATGGCAAATGTAATCCAAGAAGCGGCGGCCCCCCGCACGTCCGGACAACAGTATCTCACCGACTCCTCGCAAGTCCTGTTGGGCTTATTGACGTTGGCGGACAATTGCATTTCGCATCCCCGCGCCGAAGACGACGAAACCGGAGACGTCATCGCCCGTCCCGCACTGACCAGTCTGCTATCGGCTCTGCATTATCGCGACGTCGCCACGGTCGAACACGCGCGGCGCGTAGCCATGCTGTCCTTGGGCATGGCGTCTCAGATCGGCTGGGACGGCCGGGAGCTGAAAATCCTCGAAGTGGCGGCCTTGCTGCACGACATCGGCAAGATCGGCGTTCCCGACAGCATCCTCTTCAAACCCAGCGCCTTAAGTCCCGATGAAGCGGAACTCATGTCGCTGCATTATTACATCGCCAACGACGTGCTACAGGCCTATCGCGTCGATCCCGAAGTCCTGGAAATCGTCCGCCAATGCCACGAACATTACGACCGCGTCGGTTATGACTCCCAACGCGTCGGCAGCGACGTCCACATGGGAGCCCGCATCCTGGCCGTCGCCGATGCCTACGATTCACTGGCCACAGAACAGGTTTATCGCAAAGCCAAGCCGCACGACGAAATCATGCAAATCCTGATGCTCGGCGCGGGCACGCAATTCGACGGAAACATCATTTGCTCCCTCTCCCGCTGGGTCGAAGACGGCCGCGTGCCGACGGGACCACGGCTCAACAGCCGGGGCCTGCTCCCCGCCGACGTCTCCGAACGCGAGTTCCGCGGCGACGCTGCCAACGCCAGTGCGCTATGCCACATCTTCGCCTATTTGCACCTGCTGGAAAATCTTTACGACGGCTTCTACCTGATGAACTCCGATCAGCGATTCGTCGTCTGGAACCGCGGCGCGGAAAACCTGTTGGGACACCGTCCGCACCACATGCTCAACAACGTCTGGTCCAACAAACTGTTGGGTTACTGCAACGACAAGGGCAAACCGCTCGCCGACAAAAAATGCCCGCTGTTTACGGCGCTCTCCGAACGAAAATCGATCACCACCACCCTCCCCATGCGGCATCGCGGCGGCGAATTGATCGAAGTCGAAGTGCAGACCGTCCCCCTGATCGATAGCAACGGTGTCTTGACCGGTGTCGCCGAAATCTTTCGCAACACATCACGACAAGGCGGAAAGTCCAAGCAATACCGCGAACTCAAAGAAGCTGCCAGCCGCGATCCGCTCACCGGCACTGCCAACCGCGGCGAAATGGAACGCCAACTCGAACAAACACTCGCCGACGCCGCCGGCGGCAAGGAGACCGAGCCGTTCTGCGTGATCTTCATTGACGCCGACCACTTCAAAAGCATCAACGATGACTTCGGCCACACCGTCGGCGACGACGTCCTCGTGGAATTCGCCAAGCTGCTGCAAAACGAAACCTATTCCGGTGAACTCGTCGCCCGCTACGGCGGCGAGGAATTCGTCATCATCTGCCCCGGCACCAATTTGGACCAGGGTCTCAAACGGGCCGAACGGCTCCGCATCGCCGTCAGCAAATTGAAAATCCCCGAACTCAAAGGCCGCAAACTCACCGCCTCGTTGGGTATCGCCGTCAACGAACCCGGCGACACCGTCGCCGACCTCCTCAGCCGCGCCGACAAGGCGCTCTACGAAGCCAAAGGGGCCGGCCGGAACACGACCCGCTCGTTCGCCAACCACGAACGGGACATCGAAAGCGAAGTCGCCAGCGTCAAGGAGGAAGCCGAACAGGCCGAGGCCTTCGTTTACAAAGGCAGCTTCCAGGCCGTCATCGCCTCGGACATGCTCGTCTATAAACTGGCCGGCTTCGTCGACGACTACCACTCCAAAATCCTGGAAGTCAAACCCGAGAGGGTCGTGATGCGCCTCGGAAATCGCGGCGTCATCCCCGGCTGGGGAAATCACGACGGCCGCCGCCCCGTAACCGTCGAAGTCGTGATCGGCAAAGAAGAAACACCCCAGCCTGGCAAAAAACGCGCTCGCGCCAAACGCGTTCAAATCCTGGTCACCATCCGCCCCGTTGGCTGGATCCGCAAAAAAGAGGTCTTTCAACACCGCGCCGCCGGAGTCTTCAAAGACCTCAAAAGCTACTTCATCGCCGACTCCGAACTGTCCAGCTAACAGCCCATCGGATTAAGGGTGCCGCTGGCGGCTCGTCCGCCAGTGCCGGCAGTCCCCATTAGGTAATCGGGACGAGACGCCCGCCTGGGTGCCGCTGGCTCTGCCAGTGCAGGCGGTAAAATCACCTGCCCGGGCGAGGCTCACGCCGAGCCGCACACAACAACAGTCTCCCACCGACGCATCAACCCGCTAACCAAACTGCAGTTCCAGCAACATCTGTTTCACCGACGTCATTGGAATCTCATCTCGCGCAATGGCGGTTGAGCTGCTCACAAACAGCGGCGCCTCCGAGTCCTCGCGCCCCGGCGTCGGCAACCGTCCGTGCGTCCCACGAACGATGCTCGCATCCAGCCCCACCACGTCCATGTAATACCGAAACCCCAACATCTTCTTCACGAGACGCGCCGCGATCCGCAGCTTCGGGGCAAACAATTTCGGGTCCAAGAACAATTCCACCGGGTCATATCCCGGCTTGCGGTGAATGTCGACCGTCCGCGCATAATCAGGCGCCAACTCGTCGTCCAGCCAAAAGTAATACGTAAACCACGCCCCCGGCGCCGCCACCGCCACCAACTCCCCCGACCGGGCGTTGTCGATGCCGAACTCCGCCTGTTCTTCGCGGTCCAGCACCATATCGATGCCGTCAGTCGTTCGCAACAGGCTTTTGACCGTCGAGATATCATCCGGCCGTTCCACGTAGACGTGCGCAATCTGGTGATCCGACACGGCAAACGCCCGCGACGCCCCGCAATCCAATGTCTCCCATCCCAGCGGCTCCACCCGCGCCTGCAGGTAGCCCGATTCGCGGAGCACGCGATTGATGTGCACCGGCTGCCGCGCAGGCGTGATGGCGTATTCCGACAGCACCACCACTTCGGCCCCCCGCGCACGGGCCGCATCGATCAACTTTCCGGCCTCGGCGTCCACCAGCCGCAAGTCCTCGGCGATCGCCGGATCGTCCGGCCCCAGCCGCTGCAGGTTGTAATCCAGATGCGGCAGATACACCAACGTCAGCGTCGGATTGTGCGCCGACATCACCTCGACCGTCGCATCGGCAATCCACCGCGAACTGGTAATGTCGGCGCCCGCCCCCCAAAACCGCAGCAGCGGAAACACCCCGAGCTTATCCTGCAGCCGCGTCCGCAGCTCCGGCGGCTGACTGTAGGAATCAAAAATCTTCCGCCCGTCCGCCGGATAGCTGGGCCGCGGGGTCATCGACCAATTCACTCGCGCATACATGTTGAACCACCAAAACATTTTGGCGGTCGTATATTCCGGATCGCGGCGGACTCCCGCTTCATAAATTCGTTCGCCATGCACGAGCCGATTCGACTGCCGCCACAACCAGACCTCTGACAGATCGCGAAAATACCACCCGTTGGCCACAATCCCATGCTCCCGCGGCAGCAGCCCCGTCAGCAGCGTCGCTTGCGCCGAACAGGTCACCGCCGGCAACACGGTCCCCATCGGACGGGCAAACCCGTCGGCAGCCAGCGCCGTAATATGCGGCGTGTGCGGACCAAGATGCTCCTGCGTCAGTCCGACCACATTAATGACCACCAACGGCTTGGTCATGAATCTCCCTCAAACGCTTCCGTGAAAATGTCATTGTCGAAGACAATGAGGCTTTAGGCTTTAGACCTTAGACTTTAGGGATTGACACGCCAAGATCTTCCTATCGCCGACAGCCTAAAGTCTATGTCCGCCGGGTGCCACTGGCGGCTTGTCCGCCAGTGCCGCGCCACGCGGAAACATCCATGCCCACAAGCATCGGCCCTCATACGCACGGCAACCTTTAGAGTGCGGGGCGGCACGCCAGCCCTAAGGTCTACAGCCTAATGCCTACGGCCTCGGATCGCGTTTCCAAACTTTAGTTTGGAAACCCGATCCATTAAGAAAGCCCACGCCGCAATGCGGAATGGGCTTTCAAGGAAAATCTCGTGGTTCGGCGGGCCGCCGGACACCCGGGAAAAACCGGGATCAAACCATGTCTTTCAATCCCTTGAGCGGCAAAATCTTGACGACGTTGTGCGCTGGCTTGGCTTTGAACATTTGCTCTTCGCCCGTGAACGGATTGATGCCTTTCCGCGCCGGTTTGGCTTCCTTGCGGACCACCTTGACCTTCATCAGACCGGGAACGTTGAACACACCCGGACCTTTTTTGCCGAGGTTCGACCCGATCAGGTTGCCGAGTTCCTCGATCACGCTACCGACTTCCTTCTTGGAAAGGCCGGTCGATTCCGCCAACGAGGCGAGGATCTCGGTCTTGGTCATCGGCTTCTGGGTTGCTGCTTTTTTCGCCATGTTTGCTCCTATTCCATCGGGGTCAAGCGGATTACGCAACACAGTTGGGATTGTCGATTACCTTGATGTTGCGGCATCGATACTCCGTGACGAATCGCTGTTGCGCCCGCAATATCAAGCATTATTGGTGTAGTAGTTAAGTACCGGGAAACCAAGTTGTCAATGTACACCAACACTATTTTCCCCCATTTTCCCGCAGAAAACAGCGAAAAACACCCCTTTTCACCGCCCCCCGCCAAGCCGCGTCCATCACCAGCCCTCAATAGTCTCACCGGGTGCCACTGCCGGCTCGTCCAGCGGCGTACCAAGCGGTCGCAGATGGTGCGCCCCGGGTGCGACTGCCGGCTTGTCCAACAGTGCTCTTAGCAGTCGCACATTTTGCACCGAGATCCCGCGCTCAAGCGATGACTTCCCAGACCGGCGCGCCGCCATGATGGATGTGAATCGGCCGGCCGTTTAGATCGTCGACCGTCATGTTCGGGTCGATCCCCAATAGCTGATAGATCGTCGCCGCCATGTCGCCCGCCGAAACCGGACGTTCAGTCGGATAGGCCGCCTGCGCATCGGTCGCGCCCAGCACCATCCCCCGCTTGACACCCCCGCCCGCCAACAGCGCAAAGCCGCATTGCGGCCAGTGATCGCGCCCCGCACGGGCGTTGATCCGCGGCGTCCGACCCATCTCCCCCATGATCACCACCAACGTCGAATCCAACAGTCCCCGCTGCTCCAAATCCAAAATCAACGTCGCCGTCAGTTGGTCCAACTGCGGCAAGTGCGAGCGGCACATGTTGAAGTTGTTGTTGTGCAGGTCCCAATGGTTGGCCCCCTTGGCCTCCCAATGCACGGTAATAAACGTCGACCCCGCCTCCACCAGCCGTCGCGCGATCAGAATGCTCGATCCCCACAAATTCCGCCCGTAACGGTCGCGGGTCTCGTCCGTTTCCCGCGACAGATCAAACGCCCCGCGGGTCTTCTCCGACGTCAACAACTCGAACACTTTGCTCTGAAAGTGATTCATCGTCCGCGTCGTTCGCGTCTGCTCGATCGCCGCCGTGCTGTCGTCAACCTGCTCCAACAATGTCCGCCGGCGATCCAAACGGTTTGCCGTGATCTCCGGCAGCGTGCCGAGCGAGGGCAATACCGGAACCCCTTCGGCGACAACCGGATCGTAGAAGTCCTTCGACTCCTTCGCGAACTTCGGATCGCAGACCGTAAACAGCGGATCGTATTGGCTCCCCAGGTATCCGCCGTAAGGCCCCGCCCGCCGCAGCGATTGCGAGTACCCCGGAAAGGCCGGCATGATCACATACCGCGGCACGTCATCCGCACCGACATTGAGGTATTGACAAATCGCCCCCATCCCCGGATGGTCGGTCCGCTTGGCGAAATAATTCTCGCGGTCCTTCCCGCCGTCGAACCCGGTGAGGACGTTGTACGGATTGTGGCTGTTGTACTTGTGCGAGTAGGTGCGGATCAGCGTCACTCGATCCATGATCCGCGCCGTCTGCGGCAACAGCTCACAGATCTGCAACCCCGGCAGCGCCGTCTCGATCGGCTGAAACTCACCCCGCACATTCGCCGGCGCCTGCGGTTTGAGGTCGAACATGTCCATATGCGGCGGCCCGCCGAACAGGTTCAACAAGATTACCGAATTCGCTGTTCCGGGTCGCAGGGCAGATGCTTCCCGAGCCGCCAACCACTGCGGCAACCCCAACCCAAACAACGACAACCCGCCCATGGCCAGCAATTCACGCCGCGAAACCCCATCACAAGCACGCGTCGGTCGTCCAAGAATACGAAGCATTTTCAGTCGCTCCGAAGGGAGAGTCGGATGCATCGGGGAATGTGCTTATCATACGGTTAGGCGGCAGCTAGGGGCAACGGTATTGCGCGGCGGTGGAAGATTAGGTCGCTTGCACCTCCTCTGGGCATTGACGTTTCCAACTGACATTGTCGGATTCGGCTGCCCTGGGATAGAATCCCCGCCCCGAAAATCGAGCTGACGGGGCCTGGATGAGTCAGGATCGCTCGCCGCTATTCATGGAGGATGCCCATGTTCCGGATCGGTTTCAGCATGGCGATGGTCGTCTTAGTCGCTATGCCCGCGCTCGCCGAAGATGATGCAAAACACCGGCAACCCAAACACACCACAGCTGTTCCAGTCAATGAACTTCTCAAGCGGATGGCCCATTCGACCCTCGGATCGGGCGAGGCGGAGTTACTCAAGGCGATTGCCGATCTGATTGAACGCGAAACGACGGCAGATTCCCAACGGACCGCCGTCACACAAGCCAATGCAACGCAAAGAACCAAGCCCATACCCGCGCCGACCCAATCCGCGGCCGCACCGATTCCCACCGAGATCGAACAACGCGAACGTTTTTTGATCCGCCTCAGCTATGCGTCCGCCGCCGAGGTCGCCAGAGCGATTCAAGATCATCTGCGCAGCGAGCGACAATCGCCAGCCGACGACCCAAGCAGCGCTCCGGCCCCCCGTACAATTCTCGTACCCGTACCGGTCGTCAACGGAATCCTGATCAGCAGCACGCCGCAGGGTGCGAAAAATTGCGCCGACCTGATTTCGCAATTCGACGATCCGCCCCGCCAAGTGGTAATTGATGCGTGGTGCGCCGAAATCCTACCGCCGATGAACGCGGCCCAACCAAACACCGCAGAGGGCAATAATGCATCGGCCGCAGAGGAACCCGATCGGGAAGAAGCCCCGGCAAATTGGATCGCGTGGGCCACAAAACACCGTCGTGTCAAAGTTTTCAGCCGGCCGCAAATCCGCACACTGGAGAATCAACAGGCCGGGATTGTCATCGGTTGTGACGTCCCTCGGTTTACGGGTTCGCAGTTTGCCGAACTTACATCCGATTCCGGTCTTTCACTTGAATTGACTTCCACGGTCTCGCCCGAGGGATTGATCATCTTGAAATGTGACGCCAAGTGCGTTTGGTACGAGAACAACAAGCATAGCTCCGCTCCGGTCCGCAGAACAACGACGGCTCAAACCACCCTTTCAGCCAAGACCAACCAAACGGTCTGGCTGGAGGGGCTGACCTGGGACGGAAAACGACAGACCATCATCGCTCTGACGCCCCGGGAGCACAAAAAGGATTAGCGCGCCGACACGTCTAGCCGTCAACGACAAAGAATGGCCAACGGCCATTCGACACCGTAGCCTAGGGCATTCGCCCCAAGGAATGCGATCACGACGCACGATTTGTCTGGCCAACGGCCATATTCACCGAGCCGCACCGCCGATTGTGAACTTGGCTTTCAGCCAAGATTTGACCCATCGACAACTCCACCTAGGGCGTTGCCTAGGCTATGGTGACCGTAGGCCTTCGGCCAAGAAGCTCGCAGTTAACTATCGCCCGTTCCTCATGACCTGCGTATTGTTTGCGAACTGATGAAATGGGAAGTCGAACTATCGAACAATTCATTGACCGCTGCGAAATGACGGCAATTGCCGGACCAATATCGCGGGTCGGTTGTTCGGTGGACGAAATCCGCGCGCTAGAAACCAAATACAACATCACGCTGCCCCGCACGTATCGCGTATTCCTGGAAACGATGGGAAAATCGCCGGGACGATTGTTTCACGCTCTACAAGTGCATGCCAACTACACCGATGTGTTGGAGCTCACGGCAGAAATTCCCCGTCAGATTAAGCTTGAGAATCCGGACAGATATACGGAACTAGCGAGATTCCTACCGGCCGATGCTCTCATCGTCGCTAGCTGGGACCTCGACGCCAATTTGCTCATTCGCTGCGATCGTGCTGACGATTCACCTGTATGGTACTTCGATGGGCACAACTTGAGCGTCACTGAATGCCACGAGTCAGTCGTTGAATGGCTCTACGATTGTCTATGGCATGCAGAAGACGCCGTCAAAAGTGGTTGGTACGATCAATGGAAGCGCCCCACTTCGAATGACTGACAAATTGATGGTCCAAAACGTCTCACGTGCGCAATTAAGTTTCGATGGGTAACACTTGGCCGAAGGCCATGTTCACTCTTCTCAATGCTATGCTGAATAGAGGCCGTCAGCCAAATTATCCGCCGCCGCAAGCCTCGCAAAAAATCACTCCACAAACCCCACCACCGTCGAAACCATCGCCCCGCGCTCATCGGTCGCCGTGATCAACCACGTCGTCGTCCCCGCCGGAAACTTCGGTGCCACAATCCGCCCCGCTTCGATCTCCGCCGGCACGGATTGCCATTTCCGATCCGAACGCAATCCACCGTCGGTCGTGAAGTGCAGCGCCGCACTCTTCAGCGGAACGGCCGCTGCGTAGTCGACCGTGATCCGATCCTCAGCGACCACCGGCTTCGAAAGTTTCGCCAACGGTTTGCCGTCGCGCAGATATTGATCGACAAACAGCCCGATCTCTTTCGGCGCCCAGCCGGGGGGATGGCCGTGCGGCATGTTCACTTCAATCCGCAGCGTCCGAGGCCCGCG
>CALFYU010000593.1 GCA_937952455.1 uncultured Planctomycetaceae bacterium | reverse complement strand
CACCGCACGAGCGTCAATCCCCAACAAAACCCACCCGGCCGCGTCCCGGGCGCATCCGTCTCCACTCGTGCCTTCGGTGGCGGCATTCGCTCTCAACAGAATTCCCACATTCCGCTAACATCCCGCTGTAAAACGTATCGTCTGCAACGCAAACTCCTCACCGGAATCCACATATGGTCCATGTCATCGGCACGTATCTGCCGCGATTCTTGAGGTACGTCGTCTGGGATCCGCTCTGGAAGATGCCGGCCGAGGGCCAGGACGTCTATTTGACCTTCGATGACGGACCCGACGAAGTTGCCACGCCGCAGCTCCTGGAAATCCTGGACCGCCATCAGGCGCAGGCGACGTTCTTTCTGCGCGGCGACAACGCCGAGCAGCGGCCGCAACTCGCGCGGGACATGCTGGCCGCCGGGCATGCAATCGGTAATCATACTTATTCCCATGCGAATGCCTGGAAAGTCCCACATGCGACGTATGCGGAAGAGCTAAAGCGTGCGACGCAGGTGCTCGAAGAGCTGGCCGGCGAGCCAATCCACTGGATGCGGCCGCCATTCGGACGGTTCACGCCACGGACTTTGATCTGGTGCAAACACGCCCGCCAGAAGTTGGTGATGTGGGATGTCTTGCCGGGTGATTTTGTCCCGACAGCCACGCCTGCGCATGTGGCGACGTGGACCCGCGTACGGATTCGCCCGGGGAGCATTGTTTGTCTGCACGACAATCCCAAATCACGCAGCGTGACGCCGGCGGCAATGGAAGAACTGCTGCCACGCTTGCAGGATGACGGCTGGCGGCTGCGGGCCTTGCCAATGTCACTCCACTCGGAAAAAGCGGCGGCCTTTTAACTCAAAACGCGGCAAACTGTCGCTGGGAACGATCTCAATCTCGGCATGGAAATTTTGACGGTCCTTAATCGCCTTGACCAATTCCGCCGTCAATTGCCCGCCGGTCCCCTGTTCGTGTACCCGTGGGTGTGGTTCGACTTGGATTCTGACGTGCTGCATCGATTTCCGCGTGCTGACTTCGATGCGGAATTCGACCACGTCGTCGAACTCACGCAGGATCCCTTCCAGCTTCGACGGATAGACATTATTGCCGCGGACGGTGATCATGTCGTCGGTGCGGCCCAGGATCCCCCCTTCGAGGCAGAGCATTTGCAGCTCGTCGTCGGCTGCGGGAACGGCGGCGCGGACCCGGTCGCCGGTACGGTAGCGAATCAGCGGACTACCGAGGCGGCCAAGATTGGTGACCACTAATTCCCCCTCTTTGCCGGCAGCAACCGGCTGCTCCGTGGCGGGATCGATGATCTCCGGAATGCACTCGGTTTCCAGCATATACAGGCTGCTGGGCCGGTCAATACTTTCGACGGCCAATGCGCCGACCTCGGTCATCCCCCAATGGTCAATCACCCGCGCGCCCCAAGCGGTTTCGATGTTGCGGCGCGTCGCGGGAATATTTCCACCCGGTTCACCGGCGACCAGAATGACGCGGACAGCCGTTTCGCTCAGGTCGATCCCCTGTTCCTGGGCAACTTCCGCCAAACGCAGCGCGTACGTTGGCGTGCAACAGACGAACGTCGCACCGTGTTCGCGAATCAGTTCTAGCCGCGCCGGGCTGCTCATGCCTCCACCGGGCAGGCACAGATTTCCCAGCCGCGACGCCCCTTCGAATCCGGCCCAGAATCCGAGAAACGGTCCAAACGAGAATGGAAACGCCAGCCGGTCCTGGGGCGAGAGCCGGATGATGCGATAAATTTGCGCCCAGCACCGCATCAACCAATCCCAACTGCCAGGCGTATCCAGCCAGCGCATCGGTGCCCCGGTCGTCCCCGATGTTTGATGCAGGCGGCTGAATGCGTCGAACGGGTACGTGAGATTCGTGCCGTACGGCGGATGCGTTTCCTGATCAGCGAGAATGTCGGCCTTGGTCACCGTCGGCAATTTCGCGAGGTCGTCCACGCCGTAAATCGTCCTCGGATCGATCCCCGCGGCTTGGAAGCGGGACGTCCAGAATCGATTTCCCGGTATGATCTCCGCCAACAGTTCGCGCAAAAGCGCGGACTGCCGATCGCGAATTTTGTCGCGCGTGAGGGATCGCGGATCGGGGATGTTGGTGGTCATTACAATTTGGAATCGCGACAGCCCGCAGCAGAGCCGGGGGTAAAGGGGTTGCATTCGCAATCGGTATCGTAGTGGGTTGAGCACGCATCGGCCAAGCGCATTGCGAGGCGCGACTTGGAATTCGACGATGTTCCGCGATAGACTACCAGACACACCCACAACCACCAATTCCGACCGCAATTTCCCGAGGCGATGCATCATGCGACGACGCGTTTTATCTAATGGGACGGTTTTGCTGGCCGTCTTGATCGGTCTGAACGAGATGGCCGCTGCGGGGCCGATTTCGACGGTCGCGGGGACCGGCCGGCCGGATAACAACGCCAGCCAGGGCCGCGGCGACGCTGTAAACATCGGCCAGCCGTTCGGCGTCGAATTGGGGCCGGACGGCGCGCTGTACGTCACCGAAGTGCTGAACCACCGCGTCTGGCGGCTGGATCGCAAGACCGGCCAATTGACAGTCGTCGCTGGCAACGGTCAAAAGGGATACGCGGGCGACGGCGGACCGGCCACCGAGGCACAGCTCAACGAGCCGTACGAAGTCCGTTTCGATGCCGACGGCAATATGTACTTCGTCGAAATGCAAAACCACCTCATCCGCCGGGTCGATGCGAAAACTGGAAAGATCTCCACCGTGGCGGGAACCGGCGAAGAAGGTTACAGCGGCGACGGCGGCCCGGCGATCGAAGCGAAGTTCTCCCGCCCGCACAGCATCGCACTCGATGACAAGGGGGGCCTGTACGTCGCCGACATCGGCAACCACCGCATTCGCCGCATTGACTTAAAGACCGGCATCGTCGATTCCATTGCCGGAACGGGCGAAAAGACATTGCCGACCCACGGTCAGCCCGTCAAGGACGGCCCGATTCTTGGCCCGCGCGCCTTGGACCTCGACGGCGAGACCATGTGGATCGCCCTGCGCGAAGGACACAGCATCTGGAAATTGAACCTCAATAGCGGCATCATCGAGCACGTCGCCGGCACAGGCGAAAAAGGATATTCGGGGGACGACGGCCCCGCCCTGGAAGCGACGTTCAACGGCCCCAAGGGAATCGCCGTTGGTGAAAACGGCGACGTGTTCGTCTGCGACACCGAGAATCAAGTCATCCGCAAGATCGACCCGCGGACGGGAATCGTGACCACCGTCGCCGGAGCGGGGCCTGACGTCGCAACCTATAACGGCGACGGTCGCCCGGCGCTCACAGCGGGATTGGCACGCCCGCACGGCATCTGCGTTAGTCCCGAAGGCGAAATCTTCATCGGCGACACGCTCAACCACCGCGTGCGGGAGGTCGAGCCGTACGCGCTGCACGTTTCCACCGGCCGTGAAAACGGACGATACGAAACCGCAGAACCGGTCGATTTTCAGATTGACGTCCTCAAGTACGGCCGCCCGGCCACGTCGGGCAGCGTGGCCTATTCCCTCAGCCACGCCGGGCTGACGGCGTTGACCGCCGGACGCGCCGAATTGCAGGGAGAACCGATTCACGTAAAAGGCGTGCTGCCCGAACCGGGGTTTTTACGTTGCCAAGTCAAGGTGACTCCCCCGCACGGACCTCCGTTGATCGCCGTGGCGGCTGCCGCCGTCAGTCCCGAAATGATCCAGCCCAGCCTCCCCGCCCCGGACGATTTCGACGAATTCTGGGCCTTGCAAAAGAAGCGTCTCGCCCAGGTCCCCGCCACGGCGGAGGTGACGCCGGTCGAATCGCCCGACGAAAATATTGAAGCCTTCGACGTCCAGGTCGCCTGCCTGGGCCCGACGCCGGTTTCGGGTTACCTCGCGCGTCCTAAAAACGCCGCGCCGAAAAGCTTGCCGGCCATTCTCTACGTGCACGGTGCGGGGGTACGCAGCTCGTCTTTGGGCAGCGCCGTCGAAGGGGCGCAGATGGGAATGCTGGCGCTCGACATCAACGCCCACGGCATCCCCAACGGCCGTCCGGCAAAATACTATCGCGATCTGGCAGCCGGCAAGTTGAAAAACTATCGCCACGACGGACGCGATTCGCGGGACACGAGTTATTTTCTCGGTATGTACCTGCGGCTGATGCGGGCGATGGACTTCCTGACCGCCCAACCGGAATGGGACGGCAAGATCTTGATCGTCAGCGGCCACAGCCAAGGAGGCGGGCAGTCGCTGGTGGCGGCGGGATTGGAACCACGAGTGACGGCGATCGCTGTCGGCGTGCCCGCGATGTGCGACCACTCCGGGCAAGTCATTAACCGCATCAACGGTTGGCCGAAATTGGTCCCCATGGATAAATCCGGCCAACCTGACGCAGCCGTATTGGAAGCATCGCGGTATTTCGACGCGGTGAACTTCGCCGCGCGGACGGATGCGGATGCAATCGTAAGCATCGGCTTCATCGACGCCGTCTGCCCGCCGACGACAAACTTCGCCGCCTACAATCAACTCCGCGGAAAGAAACAAACGGTCGAACGCCCCCAAATGGGCCACGCCGCCCCGCAAGACATCAAAGACGAATTCAAACAATTCATCCGCAATCACATCGAAAAACAACATTGACCAATCGTAGGGTGCGTCGCGACGCACCTTTTGAGGTAGGACAACTGACTTACCTAATGAAATAAATTTCACGCAACGGCGCCACGAATTGGATTGATCGTTCCCAAACTCCGCTTGGGAACCAGGCTAACTACGGCCGACACGCACAAAAACATCAACTCCGAAGGGACTCAGCTAATGACATCCGACATGGACACCCTAGAAAACAACCCGCTGTTACAGCCAGCGGGACTGCCGCAATTTGACGTGATCACACCGGAGCATGTCGTGCCCGCCGTGCGGCATTGTATCGCCGCAGCGGAAAAGGAACTGGCGGACATCGAACAGAACGCGTCCCCCACCTGGGACGGTGTGATGCAGCCGCTGGAAGAACTCGATCAGCCGCTCGATCAGGCGTTGGGGCCTGTCGGGCATTTGTTGAGTCTACAGAACTCGCCGGAGATCCGCGCCGCACATGAGGAAGTGCTCCAGGACGTCGTCAACTTCGGACTCCGCGTCGGGCAAAGCCAGCCGATCTATAAGTCGCTGAAAGCGATTAAAGAAGGGGATGCCTGGAATTCGCTGACGGAAACGCAGCAACGGATCGTCGATGACAAACTACTCAACGCCGAACTCGCCGGTGTCGGCTTGCAGGGGGAAGCGCTCGAAAAGTTCAACCAAATCGCTCGGGAGCTTTCCAAGCTGGCCACCGACTTTTCCAACCACGTCCTCGACGCCACCAAGGCCTGGTCGCTCACCATCACCGATGCCGCCGACACCGAAGGCTGGCCGGACAGTTTGAAGCAACTCACCGCGCAGTCGCACAACCAAGCCAAAGACGAAGGCGCCCCCGAGGCCACACCGGAAGCCGGTCCCTGGCGGGTTACGCTGGACGGCCCTATCGTGCAACCTTTTTTGCAGCACAGCCGCAATCGCCAGCAGCGCGAGCAGGTCTACCGGGCCTATACCACGCGGGCGTCGTCGGGAGAATTGGACAACACCGACATCATCAACCGCACGCTCAAACTCCGCAAACAAAAAGCGGCACTACTGGGTTACAAAGACTTTGCCGAATTGAGCCTCGCCAAGAAAATCGCTCCCAGCGTCGAGGCGGGGTTGAAACTTTCCGA
>CALFYU010000592.1 GCA_937952455.1 uncultured Planctomycetaceae bacterium | reverse complement strand
TAAAACCCGCGCGCCTTATTCCGCACCCCCTCCGCCTCCATCGCCAACAGACTCTCCTTCAGGCTCAAACCCTGCGGCGCGGAGTAGCCCCCCAGTTTCCCCCCCGAGGCGACCACGCGGTGGCAGGGGATCAAAATCGGAAAAGGATTCGTCGACATCACCGTGCCGACGGCGCGGGCGGCGCGGGGGTAACCGGCCAGTTCTGCCAATTCGCCGTATGAAACCGTCTGCCCGTAACCGACCGCACGGGTGGCAAAGATCACCGACTCTTGAAACGCCGTTAGCTTCGGAAAGGCCAGCTGCACGTCGGAAAAATCGACGTACTCCCCCTGGCCGTATTGCTGCAGCCGGCGACGTAATTTGGGGTGCCAGTCGGCGTCCTCCGGTGGCGGCTGCCCCGCATTCGCCCGGCGGCCGACGAGCGCTTCACGAACTTCTCCGTCGCTGTTGTGTCCCAATGTGAGGCGATGCACGCGCTGGCCGCTGCCGGCCAGCCCCATCCAACCCAGATCAGTCAAAAAAATCGACATCTGTTGATTCGATTTCGCCGAATTGTCTCTTTGACCCATCTGTGCGTCCCTTATACAATGCAACTGCCGTCGACCGCCGGGGCCATTATAACGCAACACTATCGTGGAAACAGGATACGGCTGAGCCGTTTACGCCAAACCGCACCCGCGCCCCGCGTGGGCCGACCGTGGGCCGGATGCAAATTCAAGCCGCAAAAGCCTTTGTTATCAGGCTGCCACGGCGAAACGTTCCGGACCGGCGGCTTCGAGTGAGTCAATTTCCTTCCTTAAGCAGCGAGGACAACCGAATGGACGAATTCAGTTCTCTCGCGGACGATTTTTACGTCAACATGAACCTCAATACGGAGATGCCGCTTCCGCAACAACGGGAAACAATCCTCAGTTTTTTTGAACGGATCCAAAAAACCTATCCCACCATGCGGAATTTCTATACGCGGGATGCCGGTGATTTTGTGCTTGAGGAAGACAAGGAACTCAACAGCTACCGTTGGATATCCATCGAACCGCGCCGCGTCTGCAGCGGCTATGTCAATCCCCCCAATCTCGACGTCGCCCTGGAACAGCACAAACTGGTGCTGGAGCTGATTCCCTATATGCTGTCGGTCAGCCCCATGGATTGCGAAGCCCTGGACTACATGCTCGGCTTTGACTTCAACTACAAGGGCAACCACGACGCACTCGTCGCCGAGGCGCTGGGAACCAGCGCCGCCATGGAAGGCATGGTCGAATTACCCGACGCCCGTGTGATCAACTTCGAGCCCGCCATCACGATCAGCCTCGACGACAGTTGCCGGCTGCAGGCCCGCCTGATGATTGAAACCCGAACCAGCGCCTATCACGTCCGCCGCGACGACTTTCCCGAAGAGCAAATCAGCGTCTACTTCACGACCCGCAAATACGGCAGCCTCGATCCCGGCACGACTTTCGAAGAAACGCTCGACGTCCTCCGCGGCCGCAACGACCAATTGCTCAAAAAATTCGTGATCGACGAAGTCCTTAGCCCGCTCAAATTGACCATCTCGACCAAATAGTCCGGTTCCTTCGTTCCGTCTCACGTCAGTTTTCAGATCGAGCGCGGCCGGCAACGAGCGTATGCTCGCGACCCGGTCGTTTGACGTCACGGCTCGCGCTTAGGCGGCAGGCTTACGTAGTAAACATCCGGCTGCTGCTCCCCCCTTCTTTCACGATCGGCACACGGACCGCCGCCGCGCACCGCGGGCACCAGCCCGTGTAAGCGTCCCCGGCGGCATTCACATAAATCCGCTGGTAGACGTGGCAGCATTTGAGGTACACGGAGATGAAGGGACGCCCGGTCAAGGGCGAATGCTTCTCATCCATGGTCAACACACCGGCAAGAATAGTTGACGCAGCCAATACTGGTGCACGATTGCCAGAAACTCAGCCTACGAAAAAAGCCGGACTCTTCCAGATATCCGGCTATTCACCCTCTGTCTCTTTTGGTTCAGTCGTCTTGAGATTCTTCGTCGATATTCCGCATCTCTTCCAGAACCACGGGATGCCATTCCATGTCCCGGTCTTCGGCAGCAACAAAATTCTGCCGCGCCCACGTCCTCAGGCGAAGCTCCTCCACGAAATCGACATCCACCATTGTAGACGAATACATCCTCAGAACCTTTCCGACTTGTGCGACTCAGTTGTAAAAGACCGCCGGCCAGGACGCACCTGGTGCGCTTGCTGCTTACTGTCGTAGCTATTATCGTACCGATTCCGCCTCGCTCCACAACCCGATTTTGCGATTTTCCCGCACATTTCGAGGGAAAAAAATGAGACCGATTTCGCCGAAATTGCCAGCTTTGTCGAACTTACGCTCTCAATAAACCCGGCTGCCGCCAGCCCCTGCGGCGGTCTCCTGCCGTTCACCAACTCTTCATTACCCCCACCCCTGCGGCCGGCCCTTCCACACACCATTTTTGGACAGACAGGAACATGGAAACCTTCGCCGATTTGGCCGCCTCTCGCCGCGACTGGATCGACCGCATCCTCATCCCCTGGTGCCACCAGGCGTCCCGCCGCGAACTGCTGACCGCCCTGCAAGAGTGGACCAACGTGGCCGGCAAAGTCGATCCCGACAAGACCCTCTGGTTTTGGGCCTGGAGCCGATTTCCCGAACTCGTCCACGACGAACTGGCCGGCATTGATGAAACCGCCCATGTCGTTGTGACACTAAAAAACGGCACCACCGCCGCAGGCTTTCCCGACGCCCGCGAAACCGACCTGGGTCAACTGGTCCTTCTCGCCCCCAACTCGGCCGGCAGCTGTCAACACACGCAAATCGGCCCCTTCTCCATCGACGAGATCGCCTCGGTCGTCAGGGCTTAGTCGACCGTCACCCTTACGACCGGAAAAACACCCGCTCGGCCGTCTTCCGCAGGATCCACTCCCGGTCATCGGCCGTCAGAAAATCGAGATGCTTGCGGATCAGATCGATCGATTCCACATACGTCTGGTCCACCACCTGAAACGGACAATCGGTGGCCCACATCAGCCGCTGCGGCCCGTAGGCCTCGTACACCCGCTTGATCATCGGTGCCAAATCGGTGTACGGCGGCGTCTTCTTGCCTAAGGCATAAAACGCTGAGAGTTTGACCGTCACGTTCTTGTGCTGCGCCATGTCGCACAGCGCCTGCACGTCAGCATCGCGGATCGTCCCATCGACCCCGATCCGGCAGAGATGGTCGATCACCACCGGCGTCTCTGGAAATTCGCGACAGGTCTTGTCCAGCGCTGGCAAGGCGTCCGTGTCGATCAGACAACACATGTTCAACCGCCGCCGGGCCCCGAACGCGAACATCTTCCGCAACCCCTCGTTGTCCAACCACCGCTCGACCGGTTGGTCCTTGGGATAAATTCGAAACCCAGTCACCCCCTGCTTTTCCAGACGCCCCATACGGATTTCCGGATGCGGGTCGTTCTGATCGATCACTGCCACCCCCACGAACTGCCCGGGAAACCGCTCGATCGTATCCAGCATATAGTCGTTGTCGTAGCCGTAAAACGACATCTGAATCAAGACCACGCGATTCACCCCGGCCGTTTTCATCTGCTCTTTGAGCTCTTCCACGGTGAAGCTGGGGGGCTGCATGATCGCCCGGCGAAATCCGGCGGCCAGCGGATAGTGCGCCGTATCCGGCGTCCAGATATGCGAGTGAGCGTCGATGTAATTCATAGCGGCGGCCTACGATTTGGCATTCGATTTTCGGAAGTAACGATCGACGATCTCCGCCGGAGGCGGCGGCGTCATCAGCGAGACGACGTACACGGTCACAAACGAGACGAACAGCCCCACGATGATCGGATCGAAATCAAACAGTTGGTACGGCCGCACGTTCTTGAAAAAGTCCTCGAACATGAACATGCCCGCCACGTACATCGACAGGTGCGCCCCGAATCCGGCCAGCATTCCCGCGATCACGCCGGGCGCATTGGCTCGCGGCCAATACAGCGTATACACCATCGGTGCCAGAAAACAGGCGGCCAACCCGCTACCGGTGTACACGATGATGTCCTGCAAGTATTGCGGCGGATTCAGAGCACCCAGCATGGCCCCCGTCCCCACCACAAACGTACACGCATAACTCAACCGTTTGATCGTCCGCTCCGAGGCGTCGGGATTGATGTTCCGCTGATAGATGTCGCGGACCACTGCCGATGAAATCATCAACAAAAAGCTGTCGACGGTCGACATCACCGCCGCAAACGGAGCCGCCACCAGCAATCCCGCCAACCACAACATCCCGATGTTCTTGGTCAGCACCACCGCCATCTCGGGCATGATCCGGTCGGTCGTCGAGTCCATTCCCGGTAGTAAAATTCGTGCGCAGCAGAAGATCACCACCAGCGGAAAATAGATCAGCGAGTAGTAGATCGTCACGGTAAAAATCGACCGTCGCAACGTCTTTGAGCTGTTAAACGCCATCAACCGCACCATACTGCTCGGTTGACCGGCGCCCGAGATCGCCCACATGAAGAAGAACGAAATCGCCAACGACAACGGCAGAAACCCGTCGCTGCTGCTTTTGTGCGGACCAGGACCAACGACATACACTCCCCGTTTCCCGGCACCGTAAACATATTCGCTGACGTTGATCGCAGAAAGCTGATACGGGACCTGCAACTGATCGGTGCGGGGATCGCGTTCCAACTGACCGCTGATGCGGGCGATCTCCTCGGGCGTGGTGATCTCCACCACACTCACATCCGGGATCTCGGTCCCGCCAGCGGGAATCGAAGTGTTCTCGGCGACGCGAAACAATCTCCTCCCCTGCTCCGCACCGGGCGCCGTCAACCACGTCTTTGCCGGCAGCGCAAAAACACCATCCTGAGGTTCGGAGAGTTCCAAGGTCACCGTTCCGATTCGCGGCGGCGTCATTTTTGCCATTTCGTCGGTCGCGTGCTGCAGACCGCCGACCTGCCAAATCGCCAAGGGGAGCATAATCAGCACGCCGATCACCATTACGATCCCCTGCATGACGTCCGTCCAGACCACCGCGTGAAAGCCGCCGTAGGTCGTATAAATGATGACCGCCACGCCGAACGCGAACAGACAGATGAGATACCCCGGGTCCACTTCGGACAAGACCGGCATATCGGCCGTCATCTGCGCTACACCGGCAACCGCTTGTTGATACAACTCAACGTCGCTGAGCAGCGTCCGCAAAATCGTGGAACCCGCTTTGAACTGCGCCACCAAATTGAACGTCATGAAAAACACGATGAGCAGCGTGGCCAGCACGCCAAAAGCCACGCTGTGAAACCGGTCCCGCAACACGTCCGGCACCGTGATCGATCCGGAAATGCGGGCCACGTGATTGATCCGCTTGCCCAGCAAACCCATCGCGCAAATCGGCACGACCATATAACTGCCTATCCAAAGCGCCAGCGTCCAACCGTGCGAATAGATCTTGGATGGGAATCCCGTGAAACTCCCCCCCGAAGCGCTGGTCGCTGCGAATGTCAGCGCAAAGGCCCAGACGCCCAAACTGCGGCTGCCCAGGAAATATTCGCTCAAGAAACTCTTGCTCTTCAGCAATTGATTCGATATCGCCGCCAACCCAAAGACGGCCAACGTATAGACGAGGAATGTGATCAGCGCCGCATTGGAACCGGCCGCCAAAATCGGTGTGATAGCCACTGTCCCGCTCATCGGCCCGCCCCCCCGTCCTCAGCGGCGTGCCGCTCGGCGATCTCCTCAGCCAGGTCGACCCCCTCGCGAGCTTCGCCCAAGTCATCGTCCTGCATATAGAAGAAACAGAACCAGATCGTAAACAGATTCGACGCCCCCCACGGAAACAAAATCCCCCAACAGACCCAACTCGGAACGCCCCAGATCGTCGAAAACGTATCGGGATTGAACTCCGCATCTCCCGGCGGGTAACCGAAGATGTAGCAATAGGGAACCGACCATAGCAAACAGACGACCCACACGCCGAAGATGATCACCGCCTCGCGGCGGGAGTTGAGATAGACCGTGTCGAACTGTTGTTCATCGCCGGTCGGCGCGGCGGTCGCGGAATTCATGGCAGCTGTCGTTCCCGGGGACTGTCCTTGGTCGTGGAATCGCAAATCTGGAATGCTCGATTGTAATGACGCCGAAGCGCACTTGCAAAAGCGGGCCTCACAATTGTCGCCAATGCGGAAGTTGAAAAGCACTCCCGTTTGGCCAGCGTCGCTTAGTTGTTGCTGCTGCGCACCTGCCTGAAATTATGCGGTTTTTGCCAAAACTTTATTGTCATTCGCCGTCATTTTTGTAACAGTAGTCCTATCAAAAGCCTCTCTTGGGGACCTTCTTCCTCCTGTCTAAAGGTCCAATTTCGCCACGAACCTTTCAGCAATCATATCTTGAATGCTGGATACCGTAGCTCGCTGGTTCAGCAGGGTGACGTCGATCGCACGATGACCGCAGGAGAGCCGTATGAATGGCATCGCAACCCACTTCAATGCGTGTCACTCGAACACGGACTGTCAAGATCCTCGTTGCACCGCCCCGCGTCTGTCGCACCGAGAGTGCGCCGCACGCTGGCGGCAGATGGCGCATCGCACGATTGAATTCGTGACGTGTGAGTTCTTTGACGCTCCCTCCGCCTATGAGAAAATCATGGCCCCCACTCCGCGACCGGAGGAGACCGCTCACAGACGTTGCGCAGCGGACGCCGTAAAACGCCCTCCCGCCGGCACGCCCCCTTACCTGGCCAGCCTGTACCAAACCCCGCTGCTGACCCCTGAACAGGAATTCCATCTGTTTCGAAAGATGAACTTCCTCAACTACCGCGCCGCCCGATTGCGCGACGCCGTCGATGCGGCGAACGTCACCTGCCGCCAGCTCGACACCATCGAAGGTCTGCTCAAACAAGCACACTCGATCCGCAATCAGATCGTGCAGGCCAACCTGCGACTGGTCGTCTCCATCGCCCGCCACTTCATCGATCCCGCCAAC
>CALFYU010000591.1 GCA_937952455.1 uncultured Planctomycetaceae bacterium | reverse complement strand
GCGATGGATTTTCCAACAGCGGCCGGTTTTGGGTTGATCTACCACACGTCGTATCGGCGGGATCGGCGCATGGGGGCGTTTCGCTGGCCGAGGCGGAAAAATATTGCCGCGAATTGGCAACGACCCATTACGAAAACTTCCCGGTCGTCAGCTGGCTGCTCCCCCGCGATCTCCACCAGCACTTTTACAATGTCTACGCTTATTGTCGCTGGTCCGACGATCTGGCGGACGAGGTGGACGACGCGGATCGTTCGCTGGAATTGCTCGACTGGTGGCTCAACGAGCTGCGTCGCTGCTACGCAGGGGAGGCTGAGCACCCGGTGATTGTGGCGCTGTCGTCCACGGTTCAGGAATTCCAAATCCCAGCGGAACCGTTTGAGGACCTGCTGTCGGCCTTTCGGCAGGACCAAACGGTTCACGAGTACGAAACGTTCGACGATCTGCGGGACTATTGCCGCCGCAGCGCCGATCCAGTGGGACGGTTGGTGCTCTTTTTGTGCCGCGCCCACAACCCGCAAAACGTCGCCTGGTCTGATTCGGTCTGCACCGGTCTGCAATTGGCGAACTTCTGGCAGGACGTGGCCCGGGACCTGGACATCCGCCGCATCTACCTGCCGATTGAGGATTGCCGGCGATTCGGCTACAGCCGCGAGGATCTGAGGAACCGGGTCACAAATCCGGAATTTTTGAACCTCATGAAGTTCGAAGTCGACCGCGCTCGCGAATTCCTCACCGCTGGATTGCCGCTGGTCCCCGCCCTGCCCGGCCGTTTGCAAATGGACATCGAGTTGTTCATCCGCGGCGGGCTGAAGATTTTGGATCACGTTGAGGCGATCGATTATCGGGTCTGGGAAACCCGTCCGCGGGTCCGCAAACACGAATTTCTCGGCCTATTAGCGGCCAGTGCCTGCCGTGCGCTATGGCGGCGGGTTGCCAGCCGCGGCCGCTCTAGTCAAAATCGGGGCTGATTGAACCTCCCGGCGGCGATAGGTCAGGCCCCTGTTTTCATGTCTACGTCCACGGACAATTCGACCAGCGATTCCGCTACGTATTCGCTCGCCGACTCGCACGCCTACTGCCGCGCGCTCGCCAAACGGGCGGCCAAGAACTTCTACATCTCCTTTCTCACGCTTCCCGCCGATCAGTATCGGGCGATGTGTGCGCTGTATGCCTTCATGCGGATTTGTGACGACATCGGCGATGATATGTCAAAATCAGTCGAGCAACGTTCCGAGAGTTTGCAGCAATGGCGCGACAACGTGGTCGCCGCACTCGACGGAGGTCCCCGGCCGCACATCACCCTGCCGGCCGTCTGTGATCTCGTCGAGCGATATCAAATTTCCCGCCAACACCTGTTGGCCGCGATCGATGGTGTGGCGATGGACCTGGGCAAGGTGCAGTTCGCCACGTTCGAAGAGCTGGCCCGTTATTGCTATCACGTCGCCGGCGTGGTTGGTCTGTGCTGCATCAAGATTTGGGGCTATCACGACGATCGCGCCCCCGAGGCGGCGATCGATTGCGGGACGGCGCTGCAGTTGACCAACATCTTGCGGGACATCAAGGAAGACGCGCGAATGGACCGCGTCTATTTGCCGCAAGAAGACCTCGTACGGTTCCGGTACACACCGACCGATATCAAGGCCGAAGTGCGAGACGAGCGGTTTCGCGAACTGATGCGATTTCAAATTGCCCGCGCCCGCGAATATTACGCCGCCGGCCGCCGGTTGTACGATTACCTCGATCCGGTTGGTCAACCGATCCTGGACACAATGCTGCGGATCTACGGCGGGATTCTCGATGAGATGGAGCGCCGCGACTACGACGTCTTCACATCACGAATGCGGGTCAGCACGCCCCGCAAACTGGCCATCGCCGGCTCGGCCGCCCTGAGATATCAATGGCGGCGGCTCACGCATTGATCGATGGTGCCGCCCCTTCAGGGCTTGGCGCGATGTGCGGTCAAACCTAACCCAGGGCGGCGCTGCGCTTTGCCCTGGGCTGAACTGTCCGGCCCCGTTGGGGCCGGGGCACCGGCCTCCGCCAAACTGGCCTCCCTGCACCAGCGAAAGTCGGTTTCAGGTTAGGCCCACTGTGTGGGCATGTTTGAGGCCAGCGGAGTTGCCCCGACAGGGGCCCAAACATGCCAGCCCAGGGCAAGATGCGTGAGCGACGTGAACGCATCGCCGCCCTGGGTTTCGGGGACGTAAAGCGCGCTAGCCCTGAAAGGGCGACACAGTTGTGAAACCGCTCAAGCAAGTCAACCTAGGTTGATATCCTAAGGAATGACGGCCGAATGGTGGAAAAACCTCCACAGACTATCGCGGATCACAACAAATCGAGATTGCGCCCCCTGGAAAACCCTTGCCTGCGAAAGTTAACTGCGAGTTCTCATTGACTTTGGGGCAAATCGCCCGTCAGACTGATATCAGCGAGTCGGGCCACTCGTTAGTAACAATTTCCAGCGATGACTCGGGTCTGTCAGGGGACTCGTATGCGACGCGCCGTGGGGACGAACCCTCAGACGCGGCAGAGTCCTGCTGGTTCGGTTTTTGGGGAATTCCATGAGAACCCCCTGCCGGTCGTTCCTGGCGACACCGGATCCCCGTTTCCGGTCAAATCGCATTCCCTCAATGCTGCCACATCTGGGGTCATGAACGACAGCCGTGCCCAACTTCTCAAGCAGTCGGTTCTTTGCACAGAGCCGGTGCAGCTTTCGATTACCGATGCCGAATCGGCCACTCCGACTTTGTGCGAAATGCGTAATGCGTTTGCGTTGATCGGCCGGTCGGAGCGCTGCCACATTCGGCTGAAGCACTCCGACGTCAGCTTTCGTCACGCTTACCTGCAAAATGTGGGCGGCCGCATTTTTTGTGTCGACCTCAATAGCCGCTCCGGAACGCTGTGGGGCGACCAGCGGCGTCGCGGCGGTTGGCTCACCGTCTCCGATGGGCCGCAGATTGGACCTTACAATATCCGTCTGGCCCAACAACCGGCGAGCGACGAATTTCCGTTTCCAAAGAACTTCAATCCTTTGGATGCCATGGATCAGAACGTTTCCGTGCTGGGTCGGGTGACGTTGGAATTTCTGAACAGCTCGACGATCGGTCGGACCTGGACGATCAATCGCATGCTCACGCTGGTCGGCAGCGGGCCGGGCTGCAAGATTCGCTTGGAAGACGACACGATTTCCAACGTGCATTGCGGCTTGCTGGTGACCCATGGCGGCCTGTGGGTGATCGACTTTCTCGGCCGCAACGGCACTCACGTCGATGAACGGCCAATCGATTTCGCGCGGCTGGAATCGGGCCAGATTCTGCGCGTGGGACAGTTCGGCATGCGGATCGGTTATGAGTCCGACAAGCCCGCACCACTCGACGGCGAAGAAAATCGTTCGTCGACCGAGTTTCCCGTCGGCGAAACGTCCATTCGCGAAGCGCTGACGACACACACGAGCGATTCCACGGTCGAAAATGAGCGTCCCGCCGAATGGTCGTCTGGAGACTTCGCGGACGCCGTTGCGGATTCGGGATTGATGTCCCGCGAACAGATCCAAATCGTAACCGATGCCGCTTCCAACGCGGAACTGAGTTGCACACAGACGGCCTCGCTGCTGATCGAACGCGGTCTGTTAACGCCCTGGCAGGTCGATCAGATCTTCGCCGGCAAGGGGGAGCATTTGATTGTTGCCAACCGCTATCGGCTGCTGGAGCCGGCGGGGCACGGTAGCATGGGAACGGTGTATCGGGCATTCGATCCAGAGCGGGCGAGCGACGTAGCGATCAAATTTCCCAAGGCTCGCGCGTTTAAAAAACCGCGAATGCTCATCCGGTTTCGCCGCGAGGCGATGATCAACGACAAGATCCAACACCCGAACATCGTACGGGCTTACGACGTGGCCACCTCGGGCAACTACATCGTGATGGAATACGTGCCAGGGCAGAACGTCAAGCAATACTTGCAGGAATCAGGCGCGCAGCCGGCGGAGCGTGCCGAGTAGCGTGCCGTGCAAATGGGAGCAGCCCTGCACATCGGCTTCCGCAACGGCGTCATCCATCGCGACGTCAAGCCGTCGAACATCCTGCTCACCGCCGACGGCACAGCCAAATTGCTCGACCTGGGCCTGGCGCGGCTGCATGACGATCCTGATTCGGAAACCGAATGGGGCGAACAGGAGACTGCACAAATGACGCAGGCGGGTGTCCAGTTGGGGACGACGCGCTACATGGCCCCCGAACAAGCGGCCGACGGACATTCGGCCGACGTCCGCAGCGACATCTATGGGTTGGTCTGTACGTTGTACCACCTGTTGGCGGGACATCCGCCGTTCGATGCGGACAATCCGGTCAAAATCCTGATGATGCACGCCCAGGACCCCGTCCCGCCGATTCCAGGAGTTGATGAACGGCTGATGACAATCATCGAAAAGGGCCTCGCCAAAAAACCAGCCGACCGCTTTCAGACCCCCGGCGACCTCGTCGACCGCTTACGGGATTGGTTGACGATTCGGGAGTTGCAGCAGGAGGTTGAGGCCCTGCGTCAGGCACACCAAGCCGCAACGTCCGATTTGCAGGAACGGCTGCGCCAGCGGATTGAATCGCTGGAGGTCTCAAGCGAGGAACGCGACGCGTTGCTGAATGCAATCGTCTAGCTCATCCACGTTTGGATGTGTGCTATGCGATATCCTGCTCTGCCATGAACTGCCTGATCTCGCGCTCATACGTCGGGAATTCGTCGCAGAACTTATAGGCAAGTTCGGTGTTTTCGGCATAGTCCTCGTAATAAAAGTTGCCGGTGTTTTCATAGACGCCTTCCTTGATGGCGAGCAAGAGCTTTCGATAGTCCGTGGTGAACCGAAACATGGAGCGGAACCAGTCTCTGTGGCTCATCGGCACTTCATGAAATATCTCACAGCCGAGCGGCAGCTCATTTCGCGGTAATGGCTTGAGTACACATGACTCCCGGTCTTGCAGCACTCTCGCCAGATATGGTGAGCACCCCAGCCAACCCGGGTCAGCTGCAAGGTTCAGCACGACGTGATCTGAATAGCACCTGAATATCAAACACTCCTCCACACCTTGGAGGTAAATCGTCTGATCGGCGAAGAATTCCCGATAGTTATACATCCACCATTTTGCAAAGACTGGATATGATCTTGTGTCCCATCAGATTTCTTCTTCCCCATTCACGTAGAGGTGGACGACTCCTACCTCAGATTTGTCAAGAATAAACATGCTAGTATCACCTTCCTTTGGAAGTTGATCCAAATTCTCGGCCAAATAGGAAATGGGCACATCGCCGTCGCCTAAACTCAAGGTGGCAACAATTTCCACACGATTTTCGGGCATAGGAGTAATCTCGTTCAGAAGTATTCCCCGCTCGTTCGACCCGCACTGGCGGGAAAGCCACGGGGGGCCGCGCGTAGAACCAGCCGCCTACCCGAACACCTCCTCCAGCGCCGCACGCATCACTGCCGGATTGGGATCGACGCCCGTCCAGAGCCGAAAGCCGATCACGCCCTGGTTGACCAGCATGCCTAGGCCGTCCAGGACCGTGCAGCCGAGCGAGTGGGCTTCGCGGACGAGGTGCGTCTGCGGGGGATTGGGGATCACGTCGGCGACGACCATGGCGGAGGTCAGGCTTTCGATATTGATCGGCACCTGCGCGTCGACGTCGGGAAACAGGCCGATTGACGTGGCGTTGATCACCACATTCGTGTCGGAGGGGATGTTGTAGTCGCCTTCCCACTTGACGAAGTCGACGTTGGCATTGACCTTCGTTTTCAGCAGTTCGGCTAATTCGCCGCCCCGCTCGGCGGAGCGATTGACGATCGTGAACTTCGCCGCCCCGGCCAGCGCCAGTTCGACGGCGATGGCGCGGGCGGCACCGCCGGCGCCGAGGATGACGACGTTTTGCCCCTGCGGGTCGGAGACTTCACGGAGGGACTCGACGAACCCTTTCCCGTCGGTGTTCTCGCCGATCAGTTCGTCGCCGTCGCAAACCACGCAGTTGACCGCCCCCATCAGTGCGGCCGCTTCGCTGA
>CALFYU010000590.1 GCA_937952455.1 uncultured Planctomycetaceae bacterium | reverse complement strand
CGTCGATATGAGGGTGCCACGGGCGGCTTGCCCGCCCGTGTGTCGGGCGCTGCCCGCAAAACACTGCTCGTCAAGCCAGCAGCGGCACCCGACAGTCTGTCGTTAGTGAATAATGTTCGCGACGCGATAGATGGCCTGATGATTTTCCCGAGCGCCGCAGATTTTTTTTGTAACTCGAATGTTGTCCGATTCAAAAGTGGTTACACTTTTGAGGGCACAATCGTGTTCGACGGAGCGGGGCTTCAATTCTGCAATTTTTCAAACCGATTTCGGTATTCCGAGGCGAGTGATGGCAGGTGCAGCGGCAAGGGACCAGTGCCCGCGGCGGGCGTGGTCGGCGGGGTGGTTTCTCACGGTAATTATCGGGCTGAGCGGCTGCGAAGGGCGGACGGTCGAACCGGTTCCCGTCCCTCCGCCGGAGGTGACGATCGCTCAGCCGCTTAAGCGGGAGATTTTGGAAACACGGGAGTATCCCGGCGAGGTCGCCGCCGTCGAGAGCGTGGAAATTCGCGCGCGGGTCACCGGCTATATCACCGAGGTGAATTTCATCGAGGGGGACATCGTCGAGGCGGGGCCGGTGCTGTTCAAAATCGACCCGCGACCGTTAGAGGAACACCTGAAATCGGCGGAGTCGGAACTCGATCGCTGGAAAGCGGCCATCGCCAAAAACCAAGCGGACCTGGAACGGCAAACCCGTTTGCTGAAATCGGGAGCCGGGCTGCAAGAAGACTATGATCAAGCGAAGGCCTTGGTCCTCGAAGCACAAGCAGCACTCAAAGGTGCCGAAGCGGACGCCGCCAGCGCAAAGCTCAATCTGGACTTCACCACCATCACCGCCCCGGTCAAAGGCCGCGTCGGCCGTGCGCTGGTCACCAAGGGCAATCTGGTGACCGCCGACCAATCTCTCGGCACTCCGCTGACCACGCTGGTGAGCGTCAATCCGATGTACGTCTATTTCGACGTCGATGAGTTCACAATACTTGAAGTTCGTAAGGAATCGCGAAAAAAGAACCCTGACGCGCCACAGGTTCCGGTCCGCGAGCAGGATTGGCCGGTGTTTATCGGTCTGGCAAATGAAACGGGATTCCCCCACAAGGGATACCTGGACTTTGTCGACAATCAAGTCGACACCTCAACGGGAACAGTTCGCGTGCGGGGCCGATTTGAGAATACCGACGAGTATCTCAGAGCGGGGCTGTTTGTTCGTGTGCGTGTGCCGCTTTCCGAGGGGGCGGAGTTGAAGCTGCTCGTGCCGCAAGATGCGATCAATAACGATCTCAATCAAAAATACCTACTGGTCGTCGTGGACGAAAACAAGGTCGCGAAAAAGCCGGTGGAGTTGGGCATTCTCACCGACGACGGCCTGCAGGTCATCGACTCAGGAGTGTCGGCGGACGATTGGGTGATCATCAACGGCCTGCAACGCACCCGCGACGGGGGGACTGTGCAGGCGATCAAAGGCAAGATCACTCCGCCGCTGTCGGTCAGCGAGATCGTCATCGAACCCGAAACCTCTCCCGACGTCCCGGCAGAGGATCAGCCGCCCGCAGAGACGCTGGATAGCGATGCAAGCAAGTAGTGCTAAGTCGGGGTCTTACCTATTGGCTGGGTGCTACTGGCTTTGCCGGTGCCTTTGACAATTCTGCGAACACTGAAAACGCACTGGCAGAGCCGGTGCCACGCCAATCCTTGGCCTTGAAGACGCAGCAACGACGAATTTCAAAATAAACACCCGTTACGTAAGTCGTAATGTTTTCGCATTTTTTCATAGATCGGCCGATCTTCGCCACGGTGCTCTCGGTGGTGATCGTGATCGTGGGAGCGGTCGCCTTTTTGAGCCTACCGGTGGCGCAATACCCGGAAGTCGCTCCGCCCACGATTCAGGTGACGACGACCTATCCCGGTGCCAACGCACAGACCGTTGCCGAAACCGTCGCTACACCGATTGAAAATGAAGTCAACGGCGTTGAAGGGATGATCTATATGTCGTCCCGATCGACCAATGACGGGCAAATGACGCTGGACGTCACGTTTGAACTCGGCACCGATATCGACATGGCGCAGGTCTTAGTGCAAAACCGCGTCGCGATCGCCATGCCCAAACTTCCCGAAGAGGTCACGCGGCAGGGTGTGACGACCAAGAAACGTTCGCCCAGCATCTTGATGTGCGTCAACGTGATCTCGCCCGACAGGTCGCACGACTCATTGTTTTTGAGCAACTTCGTCACCACGCGGATCAAGGATGACCTCTCCCGAGTTAAGGGAGTCGGCGACGTGTTGATCTGGGGTGCTCGCGATTTCAGCATGCGGGTCTGGCTCGATCCGCAAAAGCTCGCCGCCCGTCAGTTGACCGCCGGGGACGTAATGAATGCCTTGCGGGAACAGAACGTGCAGGTCGCCGCCGGACGGCTCGGCGCACCGCCGGTGGGCAATAACAACGTCGGCTTTCAATACACCCTGAACACTCAAGGCCGGCTGCTGGATCCGAAAGAATTCGGCAACATCATCGTCCGCACCGGCGAAGACGGCCAACTGACTCGGCTACGGGACGTGGCGCGTGTGGAGTTGGGGGCGAAGTCCTACGAGATGGAAAGCTCCTACAACGGCGACACGGGCGAGACGTTGCCCTCGATCACAGTCGCCGTGTTTCAACTGCCCGGATCCAATGCGCTGGAGACCGCTCAAGCCATCCGCGACACGATGAGTAATCTAAAGGAATCGGGACGTTTCCCGTCCGGTGTGGATTACCGCATCGATTACGACACCACCCTGTTCATCGAGCAATCAATCAACGACGTCTACATCACGTTGCTGCAAGCTTTGGGACTGGTATTTTTGGTCGTGCTGATTTTCCTGCAATCCTGGCGGGCCACGATCATTCCGATGGTGGCCGTGCCGGTCTCCCTGGTGGGCGCCTTCGGGGGCATGGCCCTATTCGGGTTCTCGCTGAATAACCTGTCGCTATTCGGGTTGGTACTGGCCATCGGCGTGGTGGTCGACGATGCGATTGTGATTGTCGAGGCGGTCGAAACACATCTGGCCGCCGGCATGACCCGCCGCGATGCGGCCCGCACGGCGATGACCGAACTATTCGGTCCCGTGATCGCCACGTCGCTCGTGCTATTGGCCGTGTTTGTGCCCACCGCCTTCATGGCGGGAATATCCGGACAGTTCTATAAGCAATTCGCGCTAACGATCGCGGCAGCGGTGGTGATCTCAACCTTCAACGCCTTGACTCTCAGTCCGGCACTGTGTGCATTGCTGCTCAAGCCGCCGGGAGAGAAGAAGGATCCGCTGGAATGGATGATGCACGTTACAATGGGTTCGTGGCTGTTTCGGGGATTCAACTGGGCGATGGACAAAGCCAAGAATGGTTATGGCCGCAGCGTGTATTGGATCGTCCGTGGGGCGTTTGTATCCTTGCTCGTCTATGGCGGGTTGTTGGCGTTGACGTTTATTGGATTTATGAAAGTCCCGCAGGGATTCATCCCGCAGCAGGACAAGGGCTATCTGGTCGTCAATACACAACTCCCCGACGCCGCCAGTTTGAACCGCACGAATGCGGTCGTCGACCGCATCGTCGAAATCGCCCGCAAGACACCCGGCGTCAAGAGCGTGATCGGCGTCTCCGGGTTTTCTCTGTTGGTCAGCAGCAACTTGTCGAATGCGGGCACGGCGATCGTGGTTCTAGAAGATTTCGACAAGCGGGCCGGTGTTCCGGAGCTGAGCGCCGATGCGATTGCGGCAAAACTGCGCCAGGAATTCACCGCGATTCAAGAGGCACAGACCGCCGCGTTCGGGGCACCCCCCATCGACGGTTTGGGGAGCACCGGCGGTTTCAAGTTGCAGGTGCGCGACGTGGGCGGATTGGGGTTGGAGGCACTGCAGCGCGGCGTCAACCGACTCGCCGCCGCCGGAAATGCGCAGCCGGGACTGATCGGGCTGTTTTCCACATTCAGCATCAGCCAGCCGCAATTGTATCTGGACATCGACCGCACCAAGGCCAAACGCGAAGGGGTGGCGCTCAACGATCTGTTTGAAACGTTGCAGGTGTATCTCGGTTCCGGTTATGCCAATGACTTCACCCGCGACAACCGCAACTGGCAGGTGAACGTGCAAGCCGATGCCGCCTATCGGATCACGCCGCAAGATATTGGCCGCCTGCGGGTCCGCAATGACCAAGGAGACATGGTCCCCCTCTCGACATTGGTGAAAGTCGTCGATACGACCGGGCCGGCGATGGTCAATCACTATCAAAGCTATCCCTCGGCCGAAATCAACGGCAACAATGCTCCTGGCACCAGTTCCGGGGACGCGATCATGCTGATCGACAAATTGGCGGCGCAGGAATTGGGAGCCGGGCTGGACTTTCTGTGGACCGATCTCTCCTATCAACAGATCGAGGCGGCCAAAGACCTGATGACCAAACTGGTGTTTCCCTTGGCGGTGGTGTTCGTGTTCTTGGTTCTGGCGGCACAATATGAAAGCTGGTCGCTGCCGCTAGCAGTGATTCTGATTGTGCCGATGTGTCTGTTATGTTCCATCCTCGGCGTGTTAATCGCCAAGCTGGACAGCAACATCTTTACGCAAATAGGCCAGGTGCTCCTGGTGGGCCTGTCGGCGAAGAACGCGATCTTGATCGTGGAGTTCGCCCGCAACAAACAGGACGAGGGGATGCCGCGGATCGATGCGGTGGTGGAAGCTTGCCGATTGCGGCTGCGACCGATTCTGATGACCGCCTTCTCGTCGGTGCTGGGCTTTTTGCCGCTGATCCTGGCAACGGGTGCCGGAGCGGAAATGCGCATTGCACTCGGCGTCGGCGTGGTGGCCGGCATGTTGGGTGTGACGTTCTTCGGACTGTTTTTCACGCCGGTGTTCTATTCGGTGATCATGAAGTTCGCCGATCGCGGCAAGACGTTGACGAACATTTCTGAGACGGACACCAAGACTTCTAACTGAACCGTTCGGTTTTAGGGGCGTGATCCATGAGTGAAGCAGAGCCGCTGCGAGTGTTGTTCGTCTGCGTGGAAAACTCCAACCGCAGCCAGATGGCCGAAGCGTTTGCCCGCATCCACGGCGGACCGGGGATTGAAGCGCACAGCGCGGGTTCGCGTCCGTCCGGCAAAGTGAATCCCAAGGCGGTCGCTGCGATGGCCGAGTTGGGTTACGACCTGTCGCAGCACGCGTCGCAATCGCTGGAGAGCGTTGCGGGACTGCAATTTGCGGCGGCGGTAACGATGGGCTGCGGCGACGCCTGTCCGCACGTGGCGGCCGCGCATCGCGAAGACTGGGACATCCCCGATCCTCGCGACATGCCACCGGAGGAGTTCCGACAGGTTCGCGATCTGATCGAACGGAAGGTCAAAACGTTGCTGCAAACCATCGGCGCCGCCGAACGCAGTGTTTAGCGATGTACGGCGCCGAGCGCGACACATTTCGGGCAAACGGCATGCGTCAGCGAGCCGGTTTCAATCCCGGCCGCGACCGACCGACGACGCGTTTTTGATTGGGCGATCTGCGGCGAAATGAATCTCGCCGTTGCCTTGCAAGTCGGCAGCGGTTTCGCCAAAGTGATCCGCTGGCGCAGCGTGTTGTTTTGCACGCCCGTTTTCCTCCATTGAATCCCTACGAGATTGCCCGTTATGAAGAAAAACCCCGTCAAAGCCGCGCTGGCCGCCGGGAAGCCGCAGGTGGGAACCTGGCTGTCGTTCGGCGACCTGTTTGCCAGCCGGATCATGGCCCGCATCGGTTTCCCCTGGCTCACGCTGGACATGGAACACTCCCCCATCGACTGGAGTCAGGCATCGGCCGTGTTCGGCGCGATCGCCGACGCGGGTTGCGTTCCGCTGGCCCGTGTCCCCCGCGGCGACCACGACCTGATCAAACGCGTGCTGGACGGCGGGGCGCACGGCATCGTGGTCCCGATGGTCAATACGGTTGAACAGGCTAAGATCGCCATCGCCGCGACGAAATATCCGCCCGTCGGCAATCGTTCGGTCGGCGGCGGATTGCATTCGATGAACTACGATGCGACGCCGGGCGA
>CALFYU010000589.1 GCA_937952455.1 uncultured Planctomycetaceae bacterium | reverse complement strand
CGACCAGCGGTCTGGACCCGTTGGGAACCCGCGATATGAAAGACATGATCCTGGACCTCCGCGATCAGGGCAAGACCGTGCTGATGTGCAGCCACGTGCTGTCCGACGTGCAGGACGTCTGCGATCGCGTGGCGATCCTCGATGGCGGCGAACTGAAGGTGCTCGGTCGCGTCGACGAACTACTGAAAAACCAAGGTGTGACCCAGATTCGCACCAGCACGCTCAGCGATGAAGCGATCGCCGAAGTGAAAGCCGTCATCGCCAAGCACAGCGGTCTCAAGACGGTTCGCGACGCCGCCGAACGCCCAGGTCAGGTGTACGTCCCGCCGAGCGAAGAGAAGCCCAGTCAGGCCGTACAGGCATCCGAAAACTAAGCGGTCCAAAGGTTTCGCCGGCTGTACTTGCCGAGCGATCCGTTTTGGCCCCTTGAGAACCATTAAGCGAGTCGATTCAAGATTCTTACCGGTTCAGGGCGGACGCCGCCCGCGAGTCACGGCCTTTCGCCAATTTCCACCGCGCACCGCGTTTCCTGGTGAAGTATGAGTATCAACCCGTTACCTTTTGACATTCTCGGCGGACTGGTCAATTGGGCCATTGTCGCCGGAATTGCCTTTGCCGGTCTCTTCCTGCTGCTCTTGATCGTTTCGCTGTTGACCAGAGGGGCGGCCGGTCCCGGCTGGCTGCTGAAGCAGATCGGGTCGTGTGTGCATGACTGGATCTCCATTTCGCCGCAGCGAATCTACGCACTGTCGGTACTCACGTTTCGCGAGGCGTGGCGGCGGAAGATTTTCGCCGTCGGCGTGATTTTCCTGCTGCTGATCATGTTCGGCGGCTGGTTCTTGAATTCTGCCACCGCCCAGCCCGAAACGCAGATGAAGGTGCTCGTCAGCTTCATTCTCACGTCGATCAGCTGGTTGATTCTGCCGTTGGTCGTGCTGTTGGCCTGTTGGGGCATCCCCGAGGACATCAAGGCCCGCTCGCTGCACACGGTGGTGACCAAGCCGGTCTATCGCAACGAGATCGTGCTGGGCCGGATCATCGGATTTGGTGCCATCGGCACGGTGGCGTTGGTCGTGCTAGGCGCCGCCGGCTATATCTGGTTGATCCGTCAAGTCCCCGCCGGATCACTGACGGCGAAAGTCCCGGTTTACGGCGAAATTAGCTGGCTCGACCAGCAGGGGCAGCCAGCCGAGTCGGGGATCAACACGGGCGACATCTGGATGTTTCGCAGCTACATCTTGGGTAACTCCAAGGCCCGCGCGATTTGGGATTTCGAGGACGTGGACGAAAGTGATCTGCGGCCGAACCCGGAGACCGGCGAGCCGGAATTGCAGTTGGAATCGTCGTTCCAGGTGTTTCGCTCGTTCATCGGCGAGTTGGAGCGAGGCATTCGCGCGCGTTACACGTTCGTGAATCCTGAAAAAGACCTCCGCGTGCCGATTGCTCCATTCGAAGTGAAGGAATTCCACGACGGTGCCAACATCACGCACGTTCCTCGCACGCTTCCAGTTCGTCGCGGCGAAACCGTCGATTTGATCGACGACTTGGTACATGACGGCAAATTGCGCGTCGAGGTGGAATGTCTTTCCTCCAGCCAATACCTGGGCATGGCCCGTCCCGACCTGTTTATCCGGCTGCCGGAACGCGATTTTCTGGTCAGCTATTGCAAGGGGCTGTTCGGCATTTGGTTGATGATGGCGATGGCCGTCGTGTTGTGCGTCGGTTGGAGTTGCATCGTCAAGGGTCCTGTTGCCACGCTCGCCGCCGGCGTGATGCTGGTCGTGGGCAAGAGTTTTGCGGGATTTTTCCAAGACCTGGTTTCCGGCAACGTCGAGGGGGGCGGTGTGCTGGAATCGGTGGTCCGCATCTATACACACACGACTCCCAACGTCCCACTCGAAGAGACCACCGGGCACGACGTAATCCAGGCGATCGATACCGTTCCGCAGGCGTTTCTCTGGGTCGCGCAGCGGCTGATTCCCAACTTTGGGGCCCTGGATTTCACGGAATACGTCGCCAAGGGATTCGATGTGCCGTTTTCAGCGGCCCTGCTGCCGGGAATCGCCATGGCGGTCGGCTATACGCTGCCGTGGATTTTTCTGGCGTACGTTGCCTTGAAATATCGTGAATTGGAATCGAAATGAACAAGCTCAATTCCCTGCAACGCAAATTGGTTTATCTGTTCGGGATTATCATTCTGCTGATTCCGATCCTGCTGTTGGGCCGCCCCGGCCGTACGGCCGTCCCGGCGACCCCGTCCCGCTCCGCAATACCCGCCGAAACCGGTGGCCATTTGGACGCACTGCGCCGCGATTACGACCTGGGCGTCACCGACCTGGGAAACGTCGATCCGTCGAGCGCGACCATGAATTTGGTCCTGTTGGGATTGCGGGGTGTGGCCACCAATTTGTTGTGGATGGAGGCGCAAGAGCAGCAAAAACAAAAGGACTGGGCGGAACTCAACCGCACTACCGAATCGATCATCTTGCTGCAGCCGCACTTCCAGAAGGTCTGGCAATTCCAAGGCTGGAACCTGGCTTATAACGTCTCCGCCGAATGGGACGCCGTTGCCGACCGTTACTATTGGGTGAAGACCGGCATCAAATTCTTGAAGCGGGGGACGCAACGAAACCAAAAGATTCCGGACTTGTACTGGCACGTCGGCAGCATGTTCGGCAAAAAGATCGGCCGTTCGGATGAATGGAAACAGTTTCGCAGTTACTTCGCGGAACAGGACCCCGATCCGCGCATCGGAGAGAGTGAGGAACGGATCGACCGCGACCTCAACCCCGACGGACGGGACAATTATCTTGTCGCCAAGGACTGGTTCATCACCTCGAAGGACGTTGCCAACCGTTATCCGCAAAACCGGCAGCACATCATGGCCAACGCCATTTTTAACACCTACCCCGCGCGATCGCAGATCGATTACGCGGACGTCTTCAGCCGCGAAGGCAAAATCGGCGAACGTTCCCGCGAAGCCTGGCAAGTGGCGTCCGACGATTGGCTCGCGGTCGGCACCGACAAGATTCCTGTGGACTGGGGGCAAATCCACATGGAAATCCAGAGCGAAGCCGACATGCAGGAAATGGCGGATGAGTACAACGTCGATTTGGAGAAGGTCAGACGATCGGTCGAATTCTACCACGGTCTGACGAACTATCCCTACTGGCGGACCCGCGTGTTGGCCGAACGCGAAACCAACACGATGGAAGCGCACCGCGATTTGTATGAAGGGGAGCAGAAGTACAAGGCCGGCGAATTCTTGGAAGCCGAGGCGCTTTTGCTCAGCGGAATGCGGAAATTCGAAAAGATGCTCGAAGATTATCCCGTGCTGCTCACCGAAGACCTGATGGTCGAAGAGGGGCTGGTTGCGATCTTGATCTATCGCGATATTCAACAGACGCTTGGCAAACGGGTCGACGTGCATCCGCTCAAGAAACTGTGGAATATGAACCAAACTCGGATTCCCAACGCCCAGGAGGAATTGCGGCGGCGGACGCAGCAATAGCCCCCGCGTCGCACGGCGTCACGTCCGTACTCGCCATCTGCTGGCCAATTCCCCCGACCCGCCGCTTCTTCGGCGGGTCGGTTTGTTTCGGGACCCGCGACGATGCGCCGCGGAGCACCGCTGGCCCGCCTGTCCGGCGGCGCGAAATGCTCAATCGCCGCTTGGCCGGACCGCTTCGAAAAAACTCCAAATTTTTCCGAAAAACGGGCGAATTTGCCGATGGCCGCAACGTTGACAAGAAACATCGGCGACCGCTACACTCGCGGCCTTTAATCGCTTCAAATCATGAGTCAAACATGAATTGCGGCGCGAAACAGCCCGGTTCCGCGACGGTGCTCCCATTGGGGTTTTCGCTCGGCCTGATGTGGCGGCCTGTCT
>CALFYU010000588.1 GCA_937952455.1 uncultured Planctomycetaceae bacterium | reverse complement strand
GGGCGAGGCTCCCGCCGAGCCGCGCATGACGGACAACATCTAAGTAGCAGTCTGCCACGCGAATTGTGCGAAGCGTTTCAGTGCTCCCGGAACGCCTCGCACCTCGCACACCCGCCAAGTCTCCCGCTCACTCACTAGATGGACACCCCCGATGTACCACGTTCTCCGGTTGTCAGTACTATTCTGTTTCACCGTACTCCTGGGACGCGTCGCCGTTGCCGACGGCGTCGGCGATAACAATCCCGCAACAGTACGCCCGGTGCCCAAACCGGGGATCGAGGCACCCGCCGAGGACCGACAAAGTTTGGAAACGGGATTATCCAAGCTCAGGTCGCTCATCGCACAACTGGGCAACAAGCAGGACCCACAAAGCGTCGAACTCCTGCCGGACGTCGAGATCTACTACCGTGCCGTCGACGATGCATTGACGTTCAACGAATTCTTCGCACCGGCCGATATCGCCGCTGCCCACGAACTCTTGGCGACGGGAACCGAACGGGCGTCGCAATTGCTCGCAGGAAACGCTCCCTGGACGGCGCAGACCGGACTTGTCGTCCGCGGGTACCGTTCGCGAATCGACCACAGCGCACAGCCGTACGGACTGGTGATTCCCGAGGACTACGGCTTTCCCGACGGCCGGCCGCGGCGATTGGATCTGTGGTTTCACGGCCGCGGCGAGACTCTCAGCGAAGTCAATTTCATCAATCAACGTTCCAAACAGGTCGGCAACATCGCTCCCGCCGACACGATCGTGCTGCATCCCTACGGCCGCTATTGCAACGCCTTCAAATTCGCCGGCGAAATCGACGTGCTCGAAGCGCTGGACCATGCCCGAAAACATTACCGCGTCGACGACGACCGCATCGCCGCTCGTGGATTTTCAATGGGAGGCGCCGCCGCCTGGCAATTCGCCGTGCACTATGCCGACCGGTGGTTCGCCGCCAATCCCGGAGCCGGTTTTTCGGAAACGCCTGAATTCCTGAAATTCTTTCAGAAAGAGACGCTCCAGCCGAGCGACTACGAACGCCGGTTGTGGCACCTATACGACTGCACGGACAATGCAGTGAATTTGTATCAATGCCCGACGGTGGCCTACAGCGGGGAGTTGGACATCCAGAAACAGGCGGCCGACATCATGCAGACCGCCCTCAAGGCCGAGGGCATCGACCTGGTACACATCATCGGCCCCCAAACGAAACACCGCATTCACCCCGATTCGCTAAAGGAGATTGAAACCCGCCTCGCCACACTCGCCGCCCGCGGACGGGAACGCGTTCCGCCGGAGGTACATTTCGTCACGTACACGCTCAAGTACAACCGCATGAATTGGGTAACCATCGACGGATTGGGCGAACATTGGCAACAGGCCCGCGTCGACGCCAAGCTGCTGCCGGACAACGCCCTGCAGGTGAAAACGAAAATTGTCACCGACTTGAGCCTGCAGATGCCTTCCGGCTGGTGTCCATTCGATATTCGCCGGCCGATCAAGCTCGAAATCGACGGGCAACTGATCGAGACCCCTTCACCCGCATCCGATCGCTCCTACAACGTGTCGCTGCATTTGGAACAGGGGACATGGAAACTCGGCCGCCGCGCGAGTGGCGGCCAGCGCAAGCAACATGACCTGCAGGGTCCGATTGACGATGCCTTTCTGGATTCTTTCATCTTCGTCCACCCCACCAGCAGCAGTCCACACGCCGCCGTCGATGAGTGGGTACAGAACGAATTCAAACACGCCTTGACGCATTGGCGGAAGCAATTTCGGGGACATGCCCGCGTGAAAGACGATACGTCGATCGACGAGAAGGACATCGCCGGCGCCAATCTCATCCTGTGGGGCGATCCGACCAGCAACGCCGTGATTGCGAAGATTGCCGACAAGCTGCCGATCCGCTGGGACAAAGATTCGCTTACCGTCGGCGATCGGGACTATTCATCGAGTGATCACGTGCCGGCCTTGATCTATCCCAATCCGCTCAATCCGCGGAGGTACATCGTGCTCAACAGCGGCTTCACGTATCGCGAGTACGACTACCTCAACAACGCCCGGCAAGTCCCCAAGCTCCCCGACTGGGCCGTGATCAACATCCGCACCCCACCGAACAACCAATACCCGGGCAAGATTGTGGAAGCGGACTTTTTTGACGAGTCGTGGCGGTTGAAGGGTGCGAATTAACTCTTAGGGTGCGTCGCGACGCACCCTTCCCACGTCGGCCACAAGACGTTCCATCGTGTAATAATTTGCCCATCGTGTAGAACGCGCCAATGATGAGATCACAGGCGAGCGGCATGCGTCAGCTTGCCGGTGACGTCGCAGGCCAATCACGCATACGACTCCATATGCGTTAGGCGAGTCGTTTGTCCTACGTCGAAAGGTGCGTCGCGACGCACCCTACAATCAAACATCCAGCGCCGCAATGCGTTCGATCGCGTCATCCAGCAGCGCCCGCAGCTCGGCGCGGTCCAGCAGATTGCGGGCCTTGTTTTGGCCGACCCAGCAGCGGCGACGGAGGTGTTTTTCGTCCCATTCGTCGTCGGCGCGGGTGACCTCTAGCAGTACGACGGTCACGTTCAGCCAGAGGCCCCACTTGCCGTACTCGTAGCAGCCGATCGGCTCGCCGACAATCTCGCCGAAAAGCCCCGCTTCCTCGACGGACACCTTAAGGGCCGTCTCCACGAACGTCTCTCCGGGATCGATCATCCCCTTGGGGAAGCCCCATTTTTGCTTACGGGCCGAGGTAATCAAGCAAAACTCGAGCTTACCTTTGCGGCGGCGAAAGGGAATCGCGCTCGCCTGTTCGACCACCTCTTGGGATTGTGACGCCATGGTTGTGCTCCCTGCAAATCACACTGGGCCGTCCCCCAAAAACGACCGCCCGTGGAATGTTCGTTCCGTCGCCGCGAATTGTAAGTTTCTCGGTACACTTTATGCAAACCGAATTTCCGTATTTCTAAGGGAATCGGAGAGTTTGGAAGTCGCGTGAATCTTCGGCATTCACCTGCAGTTCGCACTATGGAGTGCCGATTGCATTCGGCCGCGCGCTCGGATAGTGTGAATAGTTCGCGCACCAACGACAGAACGCAACAGCCGACAGAGTTCACGTTCCCAAGTTCGATACTGAGGTGTCACGATGGCCACCGGGCAGCCGCGACGACAATTCCTGCAAACCGTCGGTGCCGCCTCGGCGGGTATAATGACGGCGGGATACACGGCGACCGCCCGCGGTTTTGCCGCTAATGAAACGATTCACGTCGGGGCCATCGGCACCGGCGGCCGCTGCCGGCAGTTGTTGGGAACGTTGGGCGAAATCCCCGGCGTCAAGATTGTTGCCGTCTGTGACGTGTGGGATACGAACCTGCAAAAAGGCCGCGAACTGGCCGACCCGAACGCAGCGACGACCAAGGATTACCATGAACTGTTGGCCCGCGAAGACGTCGATGCGGTCGTGATTGGGTCACCCGACCACTGGCATGTGCCGATGACGGTCGACGCCTGCCGCGCGGGCAAGGACGTCTACGTCGAAAAGCCGCTCACGCACGACCTCTCCGAAGGGCCGGCGGTGATTGCAGCACAAAACGGTCACAAACGGATCGTACAAGTCGGCATGCAGCAGCGGAGTATGCCGCACCTGATCGAAGCGAACCAGATCATCCGCTCCGGCGAATTGGGCGAAATCCGCAAGGTGCATCTGACCTGGAACCGCAACTCGCCGCGGGGCCAAAAGAAAAATTACGACATCGATCCGCAGACCGTCGACTGGAAACGCTTCTTAGGGAACGCCCCGCAGCAGCCGTTCGACGAATATCGCTACAAGGAGTGGCGCTGGTTTTGGGATTTCGGCGGCGGAATCTTTACCGATCTGATGGTGCACTACATCGACGTCGCCCATTGGTTCTTGGATTTGGATCATCCGCAGATGGCCACCAGCATCGGCGATCATTTTATGGCCAAAGACCTGTGGCAAACCCCCGACACGGTGCAAACGCTGTTGCGTTATCCCAAGAATCAGGTGCAAGTCTATTTCGAGGGGACGTTCGTCAATGCCCGCAACGCCGCCATGATGGAGTACATGGGGACCGAAGCAACGCTTTATTGCGACCGCGGCCGCTACGAAATCCATCCCGAACACAATCGCGATATCAAATACCGCGAACTGGTACTCGGCAGCGGCTCGCGCGGCAAGGATTTTTATGAAACCCCCAACGGCCGGCTGCTGCATCTGACCAACTGGCTGGAATGCATCCGCAGCCGCAACACCCCCAACGCCCCGGCCGAAGCCGGCGTCTCCGCCGCGAGTGCGGCGCATCTGGCGAACTTGGCGCTGCGGAGCGGAAAGGTGCAGCATTGGGCGGAGGCATAAATCGGTAAGCAAGTAAATCACAGGCCCGTTTCGCCTTTTCCTTCAGCGCGCCACGAGCTATAACTCCCCGTGACGCCCCTCTCAGGAGAGATGCCGGAGTGGTCGAACGGACTGGTCTTGAAAACCAGCGTACCGCAAGGTACCGGGGGTTCGAATCCCCCTCTCTCCGCTTTCTTTAGACTTTAGGCCGTAGACTTTGGGCTTTAGGAAAATGATCCCGTCCAGAGCCTGGGGTCTAAAGCCTTGTTGCTGGCGGCTTCAGGTCGTTTCCGCTTTTCTTGGTGGTCACCGCGCATGCTGAATATCGACATGCCGCGGCCCGAACTGCTTGACACCCGCTTTCGTGAGACACCCGCATGGACGACGCGTCGCTACCGAATCAGTTGGATCGGATGATTACCGGATACTGGGCTTCGCAGGCCATTTATGCGGCCGCCAAATTTGATATTGCTGAGCATCTCAGCGGCGGACCGGTGTCGGTGGATGAGTTGGCGGCGGCGACGTCAACGAACCCCGACGCGCTTTACCGCCTGTTGAGGGCGTTGGCGAGGTTGGGGATCTTTGTAGAAGAGGCGCCGCGGACCTTTTCGCTGACGCCGATGGCGGCACTATTGCGCAGCGATGCTCCGGGATCGAAACGGGCGCTGGCGCTGATGGCGGGGGACGAACAGTATGTCGCTTGGTCCGAGATCGAATACAGCATCCGCACCGGTAAGAAGGCCTTTGACAAAGTCTTCGGCAAGCCGATCTTTGACTACTTGGGCGAGCATCCCGACAAGGCCCGGATTTTCGACGCCGCCATGACCGGCGTGCACGGCCGCGAGTCGGATGCTCTCGTGGCGGCCTACGACTTCTCAGCGTTCGGAGTTTTGGCCGACATCGGCGGCGGCAACGGGACGTTGATTTCCACCGTGCTCAAGCAGCATCCGGCGATGCAGGGCATTCTGTTCGACCTGCCGCACGTGGTCGATCGGGCACGGGCCAATGTCGAGGCGCACGGCGTGGCGGATCGGTGCGAACTTGTCGGCGGCAGTTTTTTTGAGGCGGTTGCGCCGGGCGCTAACGCTTACATGATGCGGCACATCATTCACGACTGGGACGACGAGAAATCACTCACAATCCTTCGCAACATTCACCGCGTGATGCCTGACGACGGCAAATTACTCGTCGTGGAGAGTGTGATACCGCCGGGGAACGATCCGTTCGGCGGAAAATTACTGGACCTGGTGATGCTGTTGATTCCCGGCGGCAAAGAACGCACCGAAGCGGAGTATCGGGAGCTCTTCAGCACGGCCGGGTTTGAACTGACGCGGATCGTTCCCACGGCGACGGAAGTCAGCGTGATCGAAGCGGTCAAGAAGTAGAACGCGGCTCGTATGCGCTGATCGTCGCGACGGCGGGAGACCTGAAATTGTGCGGGAAATGAAAGCGCCGATCTCTTTGTGCCGGACGTGTGACTACAAAAGAGACGTCATCTCCGGCAGCGGATCGCAATTTCTGTTGTGCGAATTGTCGTTAACGGATCGAAGGTTCGCGAAATATCCGCCGCAGCCGTTGCCATCTTGCGAGGGATACCGGGAATCGAACCGATCGGCCCGCGACGAATCGAGAAAGGGCAGCGGATGAGCACTTTCAAGACAGTTTCCAAGTTCGTCTTGGCGATCTTCATGGTAGTTGCGGGCACGATGCATTTCATCAATCCCGACTTTTACATGAAAATCATGCCCCCTTATTTGCCGTGGCACCGCGAACTCGTTTTTCTGAGCGGAGTTTGTGAAGTCGCGCTGGGTCTGTTGCTATTGGTTCCCCGCTGTTCGCGGCTCGCCGCCTGGGGGATCATCGCGCTATTGATTGCCGTGTTTCCTGCCAACATCTACGTCTATCGGCACCAAGAGGTGCTGCCTGCCCCGCCGCTGCTGCATTTGCTACGTTTGCCGCTGCAAGGCGTCTTTATCTTGTGGGCCTATTGGCACACGCGGGCGGTTCGGTCACTGGCACCGAAGACCTCCGACTGAAACGCCCCCGGACCCAAAACGTCAAATTAACGCAAACGGCGTTAAGAAACGCAAAGAGACCCCCGCCGCAACGAGAGGGCGAGGGTCTTGTGAAGTCTCGAGAGAGCTAAGCGGTCAACCGGTTGGCGAATCCGCGCGCGGGCGACCGCCCCTGACGGACCCATTTCGGGCCACACTCGCATCGCCGTCGCTGCTGGGAACACAGCGGGATGTCGAGTTGCGAAATTCGCGGGACGCGGTCGCGGGCGAACTGCCCCAGTGGACCGAACCGGCCTTTCGCCCGCAAGCGGCAGGCAGGCTCCCTCACCACAACTGGCCCGGTGGATCTTGCATAGTCGCCCTCCTATAACAAGAGGAAAAGCTCGACATGAAAGTGACAGATTCAGACGGTGATTATACCCTCGTCAGATTGATCGACAAGAAGAGTACGCTACGATGTGAATTTCTCGATAGCCTCGCGAGCTTTCATGTCCGCTCGACAACCACCGTCGATGGAAGTGCATTGATATCATCACCTTCGGCGTATTTGGCGGGTGCCATTAAAAGAAACACGGAAAGCTCTTGAAACTCCTCGTTCCGGAGCGTGATTATCAACTACAGCAAACTTGGAACGAAAGGCCACTATGCTTTTCAAGAAGCACATTTTGGACGGAATTGAGCAAGGTCGCGTGACCCTCGCCTTTCGTCGCTGGAGACGCCCGACCGTAAAAGAAGGCGGAACGCTTCAGACTCCTGCCGGGTTGCTGTTGATCAAGTCGGTGGAAGTCGTTCCACAACGCGCAGTCACTCATTCCTCCGCGCGAAAGGCCGGCTATTCGACAGTTGCGGAGATCGCGGCCACGCTGCGATCCGATGGTGAGCTATATCGAATCGAGTTTGAACGGATTGGCGATGACCCCAGAATAGCACTACGCGCAGACGACGCATTGAGTGAAGAAGATGTTGCTGCGCTTCAAATCCGGCTTGTGCGCTTGGACAACCGAAGCAAGTTCGGCGCTTGGACGACTGAGGTATTGCAGCTGATTTCGGAGTTCCCCGGAACGCGCGCCGCCGAGCTTGCCGGCCAAAGTCGCTTTGACAAAGAGTGGCTCAAGACAAATATTCGAAAACTCAAGAATCTTGGGCTGACCGAAAGTTTGGACGTCGGATATCGTTTGTCTCCACGGGGACGAGCATTTCTCCTAGCATGCGAAGGAGCATGAACGGCCGCGTTCTAGCACCGTCGTCGATCGAAACCAGGCGCAGTGAGTTTCGGCGTTTCTCGAGCCTGCGGCCGACTCCCGTTGAGTTAATCAAGCCCGGTTCTCATAGGTGTGCTTCCCCGCCATGTGTCATCGCGGTCTTTCCTGACCCGATCATCTTGAGAACCGCGGTGAAGCTGTTCTCGCCCACAAAAAAGGCATTTCCGCACGTATCGGGTATCGCGTCGCATGTCCAAGACCGTAAACTGGACGATCGTCGTCCGCCGGCGCCTGCGAGTTAAGAGTCTCTGTTGTCGAATCGATGAGGTAACATGACATTGGACGAGACTGACCGTCGGGAAACAACCGGTGCCCAGCCCGTCGTCCTTGTCACGGGCGCGACCGGTTATGTGGGTAGTCGCCTTGTGCCGTTACTGGAACAGCGCGCCGTCACGTTGCGCTGCATGGCACGAGTCCCAGAACGACTTAGGCCCCAAGTTTGCGAAGCGACTCAAGTCGTCCGCGGCGATGTTCTTGACAAGGACTCGTTGGACGGCGCCATGCTGGGCGTCGATACAGCCTACTACCTCGTGCATCTAATGGGTGCATCGTCGGATTTCCAGCAGCAAGACCGCCAAGCCGCTGAGAACTTTGCATCTGCAGCCAGTCGCGCGGGGGTGAAACGGCTCATTTATCTAGGCGGCCTGGGTGAAGAAAAGGATCGGCGACTTTCGCCACATCTGCGCAGCCGTCACGAAGTCGGCCGCATATTGCGGGAATCAGGTGTGCCAACGATCGAGTTTCGCGCCTCGATTGTCATCGGTGCCGGAAGCCTCTCCTTCGATTTGATCGGAGCGCTCACGAATCGTCTGCCCATCATGATTTGTCCTCGGTGGTTGGCGACGCCGACGCAGCCTATCGCGATTGATGACGCGTTGTCCTATATGCTGGCCGCGCTCGACGCACCGCCGGGAGACAGCCGGGTTTACGAAATTGGCGGCAAGGACGTCGTGACTTACGGCGACCTGATTCGAGAATATGCCCGGCAACGTGGGCTGCGGCGTTGGTTGATCTCGGTTCCGGTTCTCACACCGTACCTGTCCAGTTTGTGGCTGGGGCTCGTTACGCCCGCGACTGCGGAGGTAGGACGTCACTTGATCGAAGGTTTAAAAAACCCAACGATCGTGCGCGACACGTCAGCCTTGGATGCTTTTGCAATCCGGCCGGCCGGAATTACAGAAGCGATCCGGCGGGCTCTCCAAGACCATTCATCCACTCTAAGGTAGAGATCAGAATGAACGACGACCGTCTGGCAATTTATCTCAATGACCACTTGGCATTGATGGTCGGAGAAATCGAACTGGCTCGCCGTTGCGAAGCCAGCAATCGGCGAGCGCCGCTGGGAGAATTTTTGAGCCGATTGGCCGTGGAGGTTGCCGCACAAAAATCAATTGTCGGCGACATCTTGTCCCGCATGGGACGAACCGAAGACCCTCTCAAAAAAGGGGCCGCCTGGTTTGCTGAAAAACTCGGTCGGTTCAAACTCAACGACTCGCTGCTGAGTTATTCCGACCTGAGCCGCGTCGTCGAGTTGGAAGCGCTGGTCTTGGCCGCGCAAAGCCGGGTGGAACTCTGGGATACGCTGGACGCCCTCGGCGGCGATGAGCGCTTCGCTGGAATTACGTTCAGTTACTTTCGCGAACAGTCGCAAAGCCATTGCGAGGAACTCCGCAGTCGGCGACGCTTCGCCGCCGCGGACGCGTTTGCATGACTCCCATCCGCTGACAATCTCGGACCATCGGTCACGACTCCCCCGCACTGGCCGGATCGAGAGATCCGATCGGCAAGTCACGTCGACGTTGAAATTGGTCATGCCGAAACGAGAAGTCGGCAGCTTGGCAGCAACGTCGCGTTGGCAAACGCAATTGGCAAAGGCCGCATAACCGGAATCTTCCGCATGAGATGAATCGGAAAACAACCCCAATGCTTTGATTGCCCGCCAGAAGCGGGCAACACCCACCGATTAAAGTAGATACAGCATTTCGAAGGAATGGATTCCTTTTTCTGTATTTGCCACCCAAGGATGAACAGCATGCTGCGGCAAACATCGCGCTCTCGGTCTGCACTACGCGTCAGTTTGGGATTTCTTTTGGTGCTAGCTTTCGGCAGTGCGTCATCCGCAGATGCCGGAGAATTCGACCCTCGGCTGGGCGTCCACACCCAAACGCGCGAGAACGGCGTCGATGTCAACTATTCCGACCTCCGGGCGTTCGTCCCATTTGGTGACGAAGACCTGTTGTTCTTCTTCGACACCCGCTTTCTGATCGATGAATACTCGGACCTGGGCTATAACCTGGGGGGCGGTTTTCGCGGGTATCTGAGCGATCCCGATGCGGTCTGGGGGGTGAACGTCTTCACCGATCAGCGCCAGACCTCCCGTGCGATTTACCGGCAAGTCGGTTTCGGCTGGGAGTTGCTGTTCGACCGTTTGCAGTTCCGCAACAATTTCTATGTTCCCGCCGGTCAAGACCGCACGGTGCTCTCAACCTATTCCAACGGCTTTCTCAGCGGGACCATGCCCTCGATTCGCTTTGAGGAAAACTATCTGGTTTACGGGGGGATCTTCAATCGGCAATCTCAAATCGAACAGTCGCTGCGGGGGTTTGATTTTGAGGGCGGCTCGGTCCTCACCGACGATCTGCTGAATTGGGCCGTGCTGAGCGGATACGTCGGCGGCTATTACTACAACAATCCCGAACTGACCGACGCCCCCGGCATTTCGGGGCGCCTCAACGCCAACGTGGCCAACAGCATCGATCTGAATCTGGGCATTCAGCACGATCGCTTTTTCAAGACACAAGTCTGGTTTGGGGCTACGGTCTACACCGACATTTTCCGGCGAGATCGGACCGTGGCACCGAACTCGGTGCACGATCGCATGGACGACCCGGTCTATCGGAAAGGGGCCGTCACCATTGCTCGTGGGACCATCGACAAAGCACCGGAGTATCTGGAAGCCCCGCTGGAGTACCCCGACGGAACCGACATTCGATTTGTGCACGTCAACAGCGCCGCCCCCAACGGAGGAGACGGCACGTTTGAGGATCCGCTCAACGACGTCAGCCGCGTGTTTGCGAACTCAGAAACGAGAGACATTGTCTACCTGTATTCCGACAGCGTCTTCGACGGGCAGGGGACGCTGCAGTTACGCGACCGTCAGCACCTGCTGGGCGAAGGCGGGGGAGCCGTCTATACAGTTGACACACGGCAACTGGGCGTCGTGACCATACCGCCGGGCAACGGCTCCGGCGGGGCGATTCCCGTCATTCAAAACTCCATGGGCAATGCCGTCGGCCTGGCCAGCAACACCTATGCCACGAACTTCACGATCCTCAATCCGCTCTCCGGTGCGGGCATCTACGGCATCAACGCGGCGAACACCATGATCGATCATGTGACGATCAATACGACCGCCGACAGCGTCGTAGGGATCGACTTGCACGGAAACTCCTCGCTGATCGTCGGTGAGGCGAGCAACATCACCGCCCTGGGATTTCAGGCCGATGGGGCACAGGTCCAAGACAACTCGTCGTTGACTTTTAACAGCGCCAACAACATCACCACCTTTGGCCTCGAAGGCTACGGGCTCTTTGACAAGGACTCCTCCACAGTCCGGCTCGACAATGCAAGTCAAGTCACCACCAACGGCGTCGACGTTTACGGCATCTTCGCCGATGACTCCTCGACCGTCATTGTCGACCACGGCAGCCACGTCACCACAAACGGCGGCGGCGCCCACGGCATCTATGCGGAGAACAACTCCTCGGTGACGGTCGACCACGGCAGTACGGTCAATACCACGGCGGTGGCGGCCAATGGGATTGAAGTCGTCGATAACTCGTCATTAGTCGTCGACAACGGCAGCAGCGTCTCAACGATCGGAATTGAAACGCACGGCATCAATGCCTCGGATTCGTCCACGGTGCTGGTCGATCGGGGCAGCACCGTCTCAACCGCCGGTGTCGCCGGCTACGGCATTTTTGCGCACAATTCTTCCAGAATACGGGTCGACAACGGGAGCGATATCGAGACGCTGGGACTGAACGCCTATGGGATTATCGGCGAACACTCCTCTTGGGTGACGGTCGACAACGAGAGTACCGTCTCGACTTTGGGCGGCATGGCGCACGGCATTTTTGCCCGCGACACGACAACCCTACTAGTCGATCACGGCAGCCGCATTTCTACGGCGGGCATTATTGCCGACGGTCTGTATGCCGAAGATTCTTCCACAATCAGAATCGACAATGGAAGCTGGATTAACACGCTCGGCGCCGCCTCACTCGGTGTCTTCCTGGACGATGCGTCGTCGGCACATATTGACCATGCCAGTCAAGTGAACACATTGGGACTGAACGCCGTGGGGGTCTTCGTGGAGAATACCTCCAGCTTGCGGCTCGACAACGGCAGCGGCATTCGGACTGCCGGAGGGTTTGCCCACGGGATTTTTGCCGGCGATACGTCGACGGTGCTCGTCGACAACGAAAGTACCGTCAACACGGTCGGCGTGTTTGCCGACGGCATTTATGCTGAGTTGGACTCTTCCATTGCTGTGGACCATGACAGCAGCGTAAACACATTCGCCGCTGACGCCTTGGGGGTCTACTTGGGAGACACGTCCAGCCTGCGCGTCGATCGCGGCAGTGAAATCAACACGTTGGGGCTGAGTGCGTTCGGGATCGTGGCGGAGAACTTCTCCGACGTGCTGGTTGATCGTGGCAGCCGCGTGACGACCGCCGGCGGATCGGCCCACGCGATCTTTGCCGCCAACTCATCGACCATACGGGTTGATAATCAAAGCCGGATCAATACGGCGGGGATTGCCGCTGAC
>CALFYU010000587.1 GCA_937952455.1 uncultured Planctomycetaceae bacterium | reverse complement strand
GAGTCAGCGCTGCAAAAAGGGCAAGAAAGCCTAAAAACGCAAGAAAGAACAGCAACGGTTGCAAGCGATACTCGATTCGACAAACGATGCGATGGTGATCGTCGACGCGAGCCGTCAGATCGTTATGGCCAACCAACAAGTGCAGCACCTATTTGGTTACCACCCCGACGAGTTGGTTGGAGCAGAGGTCGAAATTCTCGTGCCGGAGCCGTTTCGTGCCGGCCACCCCTCAAAGTTCGCCGCCTTCGCTGAACATCCGGAATTCCGACCGATGGGGACAGGCCGCGAACTGTTTGGCCAACGCAAGGATGGATCAGAATTCCCCGTAGAGATTAGCCTGAGTTCATTCACGTCCGACGACGAATCGTTTTTCATCAGCACGATTCGCGACATCACGGGGCGCAAGCGGTCTGGATAAAATGATCTACGGCAATGCTGGAATCCGCACCGGATGCAATGGTCGTCGTCTAACCGGATCGTACGATCCAAATCGTGAACTCGCAGTTGGAGAAACTGTTCGGCCGCCAGCGTGACGAACTTCTCGGCCGGCCCATTGAAGTATTGATGCCGGACCGCTATCGAGACGCCCACCCGAAAAAGTTTGAGACGTTTCTTCGTTCTCCGCAAACACGGCCGATGGCGTCGGGCCTCGAACTGTGGGGGCGATGCAAGGACGGCCGCGAGATTCGCGTCGAAATCAGCTTAAGCCCGGTCGACACGGAAGACGGGCAGCTGATGTCCGCCACCATTCGGGAAACTCAGAACCGATGACGAACTAACGTGCCATCAATCTCCGTCCGGCCTGTGATCGAACGCGGTACGTCAATATGTCGTGTTTCCGTCGATCTCCGATCGGTTGGCAGCTTCGACGAAGCCGTCGAGCGTGACCGCCGACAGGTTCACGTTCGTCATTTAAGACGAATAGGCCAGGGAAGCGGCCAAACGGGCGGTGTCGTTCACCAAATATGCGGGATGCCCCAATCGCCCATCCCTTGGTATCCAAGATCGCCGCGGCCCCACACCAGATAGGTTTCAGGGTGCGGCAGGTCGGTGAATTGCGGCAGGCCCACGCCTGCTTCCCCCGTCGTTCCGAGGTGGACGACGAGCAATTGAAATTCGCGCGTATCGGCAGGCCGCTGAGCGCGGTCGCTGGGCCAGGTGGAGGGATCAGAAAACGTGACCGCCAAATTCAGCCCGATCGCGTAATTGGCTTGCGACTTCGTTCCCAGACCGACCATTGCGTCGAAGTTCTGCACAAGTCCAAGCTGAAACTCCCAAGGCGTCGGATAGTCGGAGAGACGCAGCGGTTCGCGGAGGATCCCCTTAATGTCGCGGCCTTTGCCGTTTTCCCAGACGGCCATCATGCCGGGATGCTCCGACGCGCTCGTCTCTTTGATGTTCTCCTGCGGAATAAACGTCCACGGCGCAATGTCACCGCCCGGTTTGTTGAAATGTTGGCTAAACTGGCTGATGTCGTCAGCCGCCGCGCATGGCGCGCACATGGTCAGCGGCAGCAAATGCACAGTTGCAAGTAGCAATCGAAATGGTCGAATCGTTGGTCGAATTCTGGCGGGGAAAACAATAGGCGGCATGGCAATTCGCGCTCCTTAAAATAGACGTAATTGGGTCTGCCCAAGTTAATACATTTCAGTGAGGTTCGAGAGCGATTGGAAGCGCGCCAGCGCTGCATCGAGCGGGAATTTGACTACGCGGCAAATCATTTAGAGATTGCCCGGACACCAGCCGCCGCTATAAATTGCTTGAGGTTATCAATCTGGATAGTCGAGACCTTTTACGTCGAGTCCCAAACGAAATTGGGGTGGAAGGCTGGTGCGATTTCTGGCGGCTGCAAAAGTGGCCGTGTCAGTCCGTAAGGGCCATGGATCTATTCAAATCTCGGTCCGACGCCATCAGCGGCCGGGTATTGCTCAACTTGCCGAACACGCAACGATCAGGAAGAGCGTGATTAAGCCAACATGACCGAAACCTTTATCCTCCTGGCATCTCTACTGGCCAGTGAACCATTGACGCCCGGCGACCATGCACGGTTCGTCAGCGTCGATGACGTCAGACGCCCCTATCTTGTCCACGTGCCGCCGGATTACGATCCAGCAACTCCGACACCGGTGGTTTTGGTGCTGCACGGCGCAGGGACCAATGATGCAATTACCGTTCGCATCACAGGCATGAACAAAAAGGCCGATGAAGCGGGGTTCATCGCCGTCTATCCCAACGGCACGGGCCGCGGCCCCTTTCTCACCTGGAATGCCGGCGCGCGTCGCGGTCGTCTGGCCGAGAAACTACCCGATGACGTGAAATACATCGCCAGTGTCCTCGACGACGTCGAGTCCGTCATCAACGTCGACAAGAAACGGGTGTTTGCCACGGGCATGTCTAACGGTGGCATGATGTGCTATCGCCTGGCGGCCGAACTTTCGGATCGCATTGCCGCCATTGCGCCGGTAGCCGGTACGATGGCTATCGACGACCCGCAGCCGATTCGCCCCGTTCCAGTCATGCACTTCCATGGAATGGCGGACCTCATCGTCCCTCCGGACGGTCCGCTAAGGTCTTCGCCTGGTTTCGTAAAATTCAAGTCGGTGAATGAAACCATCGAGACGTGGTGTCAGATCAATGGCTGCCAGAAGGATCCGGTGATAACCGCCGAGCCGGACCGAGCAGAGGATGGCACCTCGGTCACACGCAGATACTACGGGCCTGGAAAGAACGGAGCGGAGGTCGTGTTGTTCGAAATTGAAGGGGGAGGGCACACTTGGCCCGGCCGGCCCGCCCCGCTGCGTCTCATCGGCCTCTCTACGCGCGACATCTCGGCCAATGATTTGATCTGGGAGTTCTTTCAAAAACACCCGCTGGAGTAAACTCATGGCGCGTCTGTTTCTGGCGATTGTGGGTGTGGCGTATATCAGCCTAGCCGCATGGTGTGCCGTTTCACCCAAGCAGACATCGCAATTCGTCGGTTTCACGCTCACCCCCGGTTCCGGCCAATCCGAGTTTCTCGTCGTATACGGCGGTTTGGAACTGGCGTTGGGAATCATCTTTCTCTGGCCCATTTGGCGGCCCCATGAGACGGCATTCGCCTTGCTGGCCTGTCTGATCATTCACGGCTGTCTCGTTCTATTCCGAACGGCCAGCTTTCTACTCTTCCAGGACATCGCCGCTGGTACATACGGTCTCGCAGCCACAGAATGGATCATTTTCCTGGCTGCCGGTGGACTGTGGTGGACGCTGCCTGCCAATCATTGACATCAACTCGATCACGACGGCCCCGCTGCTTATTGATAGCGTCATGGAAGTCCAAGTCGATACGCACCCGCCTTCAACGCCGCTGGCTCCTTTCTGAAGCGCATGTTGCTGTCGTCAAGCCGGAGGTTTTCGATTGCGTCCGCAGATTGATCGAAGGGCGGGGTACACGCTCGCCCGGTCGGAATAAGTCCGTGCGCGGCTGACTGCTGCGCGGGATTCTCAAATGCGGTCGTTGCGGGCGGCCGACGAGCCCGTATAGCTCGGGGCATCGCAATGTGCGTTACCACTATTATCGCTGCGGATCGATGGCGGGCGGCCGGCTGCCGGCGCGAGAAATCGAGGATTTCGTCGTGAACCTATTGAGGGATGGGATTTTACCAGTTTCCGATTCAATGACCGTCGATGAGCGGCACTGGCAGCTGCGAGACATTCAGTTTCTCTAGGTAGATCTCGCCGATTCGCATCGACGGACGTTGCTACCAGGCTTGGTGGCGGAAATTGTGTTTGACCCAGATGCTTCAGCAATATCCGCCGCTTTTGCCACTGCGGAATTGCTTGAGTTTTTGCTAGAATCGGGCAACGTCATGTCAATTGAGAATTGAACGGAGTCGATCACATGCCATCTCGCAGAAAGCAGAAGACCACGAAGCGGAGTGACAAAGCGCATGCAATGCACTTGATCCGCCGGGCTTATGAAGCCAAGACTGCCAAGAAACAAATGGAGCTGGCGCAGCAAGCTTTGGAATGTTGCCCCGATTTGGTGGACGCCAATCTGATGGTCGCGTATTTCGCGCCAAGTTCTGAGTCCGCACTCCCGCTGTTGGAAAATGCAGTCGCGTCCGCTGCACGCGAGATCGGCAAGGAAGCCTTCGACGAGTTGCGGGGTGAATTTTGGGGGTTCGTCGAGACGCGCCCGTATATGGAGGCCAAGTATCAACTGGCTGAGTGCCTGTTGGAATTGGGGCGATCAGAGGAGGGGCAGCAGCACTTCCGTGAAATGTTGGAGCTCAATCCCAATGACAACCAAGGTTGCCGTCATCGGCTTGCGTCAGAGTTGTTGAAGTCCGACCAACTGGAGGAATTGGACACATTGCTGGAGCGATATCCGGACGACGCATTCGCCGACTGGCACTACATCCGCGCACTGATGGCTTTCAAGCGGTTCGGGGACTGCGAGGATTCGCGCGACTTATTGCAACGTGCGGCCTTAGTCAATGAGTATGTCCCGCTTTACTTAGCGGGGACCAAACGATTGCCGCGTGAGTTACCGGAGTTCATTTCCCCTGGGGAGGAGACGGAAGCCGTTTGCCATGTCGCAGAGTTTCTCCCGATGTGGCGTGGAACTCCCGGCGCCCTGCCCTGGCTGCGCAAGACATTGTCGCTCCTCGTCCCCGCCAGTCCTCGACAACCTCGATTCAATTGGAAGGCGGCGAAGGACGTCTTACTGCAGCTTCCGCTGCAAGAAACCACGGCATGGGAAATCGAATTGCTGCAATTTCGAGAACGGTTTGGTGATGTCGCTGGGGACTGGGCATTGATCGTGGCAGATTCGGATGGGTGCGTACCGCTGTTGATGCGGATGTGGGATGAACGGCCGCGGGATAGCGAGGTGTGGCGGCTAGTGGTGGAAGCGATGCACAATCCCCAACACGGCGAGCCACACCGCCCTCGCGAGATTTTCTTGACGCGACGTACGTTCCTCAGAAACTGGCAGAAAAAACTCGATGAGATCGGTGTGGCCTGCACGCTGGTGGAAGGCGTTCCACAGATCGGGGCCACGCTCGAGGAATTTGAGAGATCGCTGAAAGTGCAAAGTCAGCCGGATGTGTCGTTGCTAGAAGCCCCCGGCAACCTGGAAGAATTGCCGCAAGAGGCCGGCGAGATATGGTACGCGACCGTCCGGAAACTTCCCGCGTGGGTCCAGATCGGCGACGTGCCGTGCCGGCTAACTGTGCGATTGGTGCTTGACGCGACCGACGATTTGATCCTGCGCAGCGACATCGCCGAAGACGATCCTGCCGACGATTGGCTTTGGCAGGGGCTGGTCGCTGCAATGTATCAACCGCTCGTCGGCGATCCCCACCGTCCCGGCATCGTGCAGTTTGCCACCGAGGACGATCTTGCGGCACTCCGCCCGTACATGGCCGATACCGGCATTGGTTGCGCAGTTGGCGGCGATCAGCAGAAAATCAATGATATCGTGGACGATCTGACAGACCATATTGCCGGGCCAAGACGTGTCCAGCCGTTGGTTCGGACGCCGGGAGTTACACCGCTGCAGTTGGAGAGTTTTTTCGCAGCGGCTGCCGATTTTTACCGGGACGCACCGTGGCGGCGGATACCGGGCGATACGGTGATCCAAATCGAAACGGAAGCCTTTAGCAGCGGTCCTTGGTACGCCGTTGTAATGGGACAGATGGGGATGGAGTTGGGGTTGGCCTTGTACGAAGATCTGGAGTTCCTCCGCGAGGTGCTTTCCGGCAAATGCACCGACAAGGAAAACGGCCGCCGGACGTCCGCATTGAGTGTGACCTACGGTGAGATGTATGAGATCGCCGCCGAGGACTACGACGCGATTGAACAATTCGGCTGGCCCATTGCCGGCGAGGAGGCCTATCCGCTTGTCATGCGCATCAATCCCGGTCTGGCATTCCGCGCCCCCTTGCTGTGGGAAATCGACCTTCTCGAAGGTTGCCTGCAAGCCATTCCGTTGCTTCTGGGTAAAGGAGCGAATCGCGGTCGAAGTGAACAGACGGTCAAGACTCCGACCCGTGAAATGACGCTGCGGTTGTCGATTGTGGAGTGAAGCTCTTTTGCCGCCTGGAAACGAGCCGTTGGGGGTTCGGACTGCTAACCAGTGAATGCGAAATGATGCAGTTCACGAGGACCGTGCATTGGCGGATGGAATATCGATGAAATTACTACAACAGGTACGTCTGCCACCTGCACTTCTCGCAATCCCGTCCACGCTCGTAAAAAAATATGCCAAACCCATCGCGCTCAAAATATGATAGGAGATACGCGTAACACGCTTCTCCTGGGTGAACCCGGCTCTTTTTCAACAGCGGAAGAGAATCTTCCGCTTCGTAGCGGAGTCTCAATGTCATGACGAACGCCGATACACAACAAATCGTGATGATTGGGCTTGATTCGGCCGACGTTGACTACGTGCAGGCGCACCTGCATGCGCTGCCGCGCCTTCGGCAGCTGGCCGATCAAGGATCATTCTGTCGTTTGTCCTCGCCCGGGTCGGCGATGAGCGCCGCCGTTTGGCCGACGTTTTATACCGGCCGTGATCCGGGAGAGCACGGCTTTTACTTCCCGATGCAATTTCATGCTGAGTCGATGCGCCTGCGGCGAGTGACCGATGACTGGCTGCCCTGCAAGACGTTCTGGAATCGGCTCTCAGCTCAGGGGATCCCGGTCACAACGTTCGACGTCCAAACGCACTTTCCGAGCGGAGGTTCCAACAGCGTGGAGATTTCCAATTGGGGTGCGCAATCGTATTCAAAGCCCCTCACGAATCGCCCAGACTTGCTGGAAGCGATTCATCAACGTTTTGGCAAACATCCGATGCGGCACGACGTGCCGCAAACGAAGACTGACAGTCAGCGCATGGCGATTAAAGACGCGACGTCTGCCGGCGTTGGCGTCAAGAAAGACATTGCGCTTTGGTTAATGCAGGAAACCGATTGGCGGCTGTTTATTACCGTTTTCACTGAGTGTCACCGGGCGGGCCATTATCTGTGGCCGACAAACAGTGATGCAAGTACAACGAATGAAGACTTGCTAGACATTTACCGCACACTTGACTCGGCCATTGGTGATATCGTCGATCGAATCGATCTTCAGAAAACGACGGTCATTATCTTCTCCTTACATGGAATGGGGCCGAATTCCACGCAGATGCATTTCATGCCACAAATCATGGACCGTATCAACGTGGCGTTCGACAAGCCGTCTGGGGACCGTGTGACGTTCGAGCAAAAGCCTTCTCGCCGCCACTTGATGCGTTTTTTGCGCGAATCCTTGCCACCCAGTTTGCAGAACAAGATTGCCGAATATGCGCCAGAATCTGTGCGTGATTGGGTCGTGAGCCGACAGTTTGGAGGTGGCTTGAATTGGTCCCAGACTCCTGGTTTCGCATTACCCACCGGTGGCGAGGGCTTTATTCGATTGAACGTCAAGGGGCGCGAGCGGAACGGAATTCTCGAAGTCGGCAGCGAACGTTATTTGCGGTATAAGGATTGGGTCACGAGAAGTTTCTTATCACTTCGAGATCGGCGGACGGGGGAGCCTGTTGTCGAAGACATTTACGACGTTCCTGTGTGCTATCCCGGCGAGCGCGTTGATCGGCTTCCTGACCTGATTGTGACTTGGAGAGACATTCCGCCGGCAACGACCCTTGTCTCAGACGTTCTCGGGACGATGAACGCCGAATTTCAGGCAGGCCGGACGGGACTTCATCGCCCGGATGGCTTCGCCGTCATTTGCGGAAACGTTCCCGAAAGCGCGACCAACTGCCCCTTAAGCGACATCAAAGATTTTTCTACTTTCATCGAGAGCGCGTTAACCGGCGCGCGCGAGCGAGTTTTGGTTTAGGGTCATTCGACGGCCGTGTAAGGATCGGTGTCGCAACAATTGTCGTTGGGGGACACGCTCGCGATTGTGCGGGCCTGGTTGACGCTCCGCGATTTATGCCATTTCGCTCAAGCCGCTATTCGCCATTTCACACGGAACTTCATGCCCTGCGAGTAGGGATGTCCCTTCGAGGTCGGCGGGGGGATCGGTATGGGCGAGGTCATAAAGGGTGGCGGTCATGTCGCGAATGTCGTGCCGCGCCGAAATCTTTCCGTGCCGTATCGTCGGGCCCGCCATAACCGCCATCCCCTGGGATGTGTGCATGGAATGAGTGATGTCGGTGAAGGAGATCCCCTCGGTCAGCAATCCGTGACGGGGGCATTCCAATGCGGTGATGGGCTGATCGTTCCGCCAACAGACGATCGCGTCGGGCAATTCATCGAGGCGGGGTCCGTTGTACATCTGATGAGTCAATTGGACTTCAGCCCCCGCAGGCTCGCCGGTTGCGGGGTTACGAAGCGCCTGCAAATCGTCGACCAGCAATTTGAGCGTTTCGTGATACGCCTCCGGCTCAACGACGCCGGCCGGTTCACGCCCGCGCAGATTCACCCGCAACAATGCCCCGTATTCGGATCCAGGCAGCATGAAAATCTTGCCGTTTGCAGGAAACTTGCGGCGTACCAAACGATTCGCAAGACTTTCCGGAATGCTGCGGCGAAACAAGTTGCGCCATCGCGAACCGAATACCTCATCAAGTCCTACGAGAAGATTTCGGCGTGGTTTTCGCCCTTCACGCATGGCCAACCATTTCGGTAGCAGGCGCGACCCGGTGTAATTGTGTTCCACTCCCTGTTGTGTCATAACGACTAGATGAGCGTCCTCCGGCAATGCTTCCAGCAGCCTTGCCAGGTTCTCATCCACGGCCCGATAAACATTCTCCACCGCGGAGCCGCATTGTCTGGCAGACTCCAAATCATAGAGTGGGTGTTGCGGGTCGCGCAATTGCCAGAATTGGTGTGCCGCAACGTGCGATTCGCTGAAGGTGGTGGCGAAAAAGTCCCAGTTGGCGTCCTTTAGCAACCAGCGACAAACATCGGTCCGCAAGCGTGTTGCTCCGACGAGCGTTTGTTCGGCTTGCTTGTATTCCCGGGGCGTCAATGGCAAGGCTTTTTGAATCCGCATTGGATGAGAACCGAACTTCCGCTCGACGTCGGCGAACAACCGGTCGGGTACGCTTCCCGGCGAAGCGGCGGGACTGTACGCGCCCCACGAAGCCACGAGTTTGCCGTTGAAATCCGGTGTAGGAAATGCCTTTGGAACGTCGAAGACCAGGCAGCGTCTGCCACGTTCTGACAATACGTTCCAAATCTGTGGCACGGGCGAGTCTGCCGCCTTTGACAACTGGTAGTCGTACGTCCCGGGAACCAGTTGCCGGTACTTATGGATTCCATGTTTTCCAGGATTGACTCCCGTCAAGAAAGTCTGAAACACGCTGCCGTCCAAGGCATGCCCGTCACTGGACAACGGCACGGTGAGGCCCCGTTTTGCCAGCGACGACAATGCCGGCATCTCACCTTCGGTGATCAGCGTTTGCAGAATCGAGTGTTCGGCACAGTCAATTACGATCAGAGCAAGCATCGAAACACCTTTTCACGTCGAATGAGTAAACGAAGTTGAAGCACACCTTGGCTCATGAAAGTCACATAGAAATCGGCCCCAGGAGCACTGGAAAGACAAGAGACCATCCAACATCAATGTTCGCACGCTTTGAGACTACCGGTTTGGCGTATTGGCAGGAATTGTTTCGAATCATTGCGTGCCGCTGGCCGCGAGAAGTGAGTGATCACTGCCCAAGCAAACGATCCGCCGCAATAAAGGTAGAATAAAAGCTGCAATGGCAAGGAGATGCACGCGAATAGCGGTCCGCGAGCGCGCGCGATGAAGAGATAGAAGGGTAGGTTCAATAGGAAGACGGCGGAAACGAGGACCAACGGAATCGAACTCCAATATCCGAACCGCGCCGCAAGTTGCCAACCGATAATGAGTACGCCTATCAGCGACAAAATTCGCACCAGCGTGGATATCCTTTGTTTAACAGACAATCGATCGATCGCCGCGATGAACAACACGCCCCCGACCGGCAATAGCGCTACCGGCGGGGCCACAACGCTTGCCGCGAGAAAGAGAATTGATAAGAGTCCGGCCAGTAGTACGCAAACACGCTGCGAATGCGAAACGTTTAGATCATTGGGGCAATCTCGTTCGCTTAAGATCAAAGTCGTCCACGGAA
>CALFYU010000586.1 GCA_937952455.1 uncultured Planctomycetaceae bacterium | reverse complement strand
GACGCCGTGTACGGCCAGGAATACGGCGTGGCACTGGTGATGGATATCTTTGTCCCCACCGGCGAGAAGAACGGGGTGGGCATCGTCGACGTCGCCAGCGGAGCCTGGCATTCGGACCGTGGAAAAATCCGCGATCACAAGCGGGCCCAAATGTACGATATTTTCGCGAAGAAAGGGTACACGGTGTTCGCGATCCGTCCCGGATCGATCACCAAGTTTTCCGCCGTGGAAATGTTGAAAAACATCAAACTGGGGATTCACTGGGTCAAAAAGCACGCGGAAGACTATGGAATCGACCCGGACAATCTGGGGCTGACGGGCGCATCGGCCGGCGGGCATCTTGCCTGTCTCGCATCGGTGACGGCGTATGACGGCGAAAAATCGGACGGTACGGAAGTGAAAGCCACGGCGGTTTTCTTCCCGCCGACCGATTTTACGATGTACGGCGATCGCGCCGTCGATCCCAAGGGGGCCGATCGATTCGGGCAAATCGTACGGGCATTGGCGTTTCGCGACGGCGTCGACGGGCTCAGTGACGAGGAAATCACCAAAAAGATCGAGGAGATTTCACCGGCGAAGCTGGTTCACAAACAGGCGCCGCCGTTCTTGCTGATTCACGGCGACGCCGATCCCGCGGTGCCGCTGCAGCAATCGGAAGTGATGGTCGAAGCCTTGAAAAACGCGGGGGTTGAAGCCAAGTTAATCGTCAAACCGGGAGGCGGACATCCCTGGCCCACCATTCACGAAGAGGTCGCCATATTGGCCGATTGGTTCGATTCGCAATTGCTGGACAAGTCAGCCGCGAATTCGGAGAAATGATCCTGGGCTATGCGGACTGAGGCCACTCCGGGCTGGAAATCCCATCCTGACCCTGCGCTGGCGGACGAGCCGCCGGCTGCACTCAGTTCATGACCCGGCGAGTTCCGGCTGTGTGGCGGGCGTCGGCGTGTCCTTTGCGCCCGATTTGCGTTTGACGCTCGTGTTCGTCACCGGGCGGCTGATGTCATGATTGGCCAGCAGAAACATCCGCTTCTTGGCGGTCACCGCGCGGCCGGCCAGGATTTCGTGGAAGTCGAAATAAAACGGCGTCCGCTGCGCAAACGGTTTGAGCGCCTGGGCAACCTCGGCCGCCGTTTGATACCGCTGGTTGCAGTCCTTGGCCATCATCGTGCTGACGATATCGGCCACTTCGACCGGCACGTCCGAAACCAATTCGTCGACCCGTTGCGGCGGATGTTCGCGGTGCGCTTTGAGTTTCTCGTTGACGGCGTTGTGTGGAAAGGGAACCTCGCCCGTCAGGGCGAAATACATTGTGCAGCCCAAGCTGTAAATATCGGCGGTGGCGTCGACGGCGAAACTGTCGCGGGCCTGTTCGGGGGGGATGTAGTCGGGCGTGCCCATGCAATCGTGCCCATGATCGACCTTGAGCGCCAATTCGGCCGCGTCGCCCCGGATCAGCGCCAAACCAAAGTCGATGATCTTCAATGAGCCGTCATGCATCAGCAGCAGGTTCGCCGGTTTGATGTCGCGGTGGATGATGCCCGCTTCGTGGATATGTTGTAATCCCCGCGCCGCTTGGGCGATCAGGTCGCACGCCTGCGGGCAGGGAACCGGCCCGTCCCGCTCGATCAGTTCCTGCAGCGTCGCTCCATAGGCGACTTCCATGACCAAATACTGCGCGTCGTCGGCGCTGCCCGATTCGAGGCCACGGACGATATTCGGGTGGTTGACTTCCAGTGCGGCACGGGATTCCAATTCAAACCGCGCCCGCATCCCCACGTTGCAAAGGTGTTGCGCAGAGAGCACCTTGAGTACGACCGTGCGCCCGTCGCGGGTGTCTTCGGCTTCGTACAACCAGCCGGTGCTGCCAGTGCCGAGCAGTTCCAGGACGCGAAACGGGCCGATAAAGAAGCCGCGATAGCGGCGGCCGTCCAGCAGCCAATCGATTTGGGTCCGGCCGAGTCCCCCGCCGGCCAGCGACGTGGCCGAGACGGCGGCGACCGATCTCGATTCGGCCGGTTCTTGCAGCAGCCGGTTTCCGTCGCCGTTCGCGGGCTTGCCGGACGAATGTATCTGAAAATCGTCCGCTTCGACTTGTAAACCGTCAGGACCGGTGGCAATTGCATGGAAGGGATCGACAACGCCCGACTCGGCCTCCGCTTGTTGCCGGGCGAACTCCTCTTTCTGCTCTGTGAACTCCGCGGTGATTTGATTGAAGGCAGCGACGTCCGCCTCAAACGCGGCGCGGGCAGCGGCAAATTCGCGTTCTTGTTCGTCGAGAACTGATTGCCTGAGGTCGAGTCTGCCCAATAGCTCTTCCAATTCGCTTTGTGTTTCCGCTTGGCTCGCTTGCTGTTCAGCAAGCTGCTCCTGCTCCTGTTGAAGTTTTTGACGCGCCGCCTCGAGCGCCGACTGCTGTTGATTGAGCACCTGTTGTTGTTCATCGAGCGCAGATTGCTGTTCCTGCAGTCTTTCCCGCTGCTGCGTCATAACCTCTTCGGCCCGCACGGCCGCAGCACGCTGGTCGCAAAGTTGTGCTTGATCGGCCTTTAGGACCTCCAGCGCCTGGCAGAACTCCAGTTGTGCCTGTTCCAATTCCGCACGTTCTGTCTGTAGTGCCTGTTGTGCGGATTCGTGTTCGACACGCTGCCCGGTGAACGTGTCAACGGTCGCTTCATGAGCGGCGACGGCCTGCTGGAGCGTTTCGGCGTTCTGTTTGACAGTCTCCTGCTGCGCGGTCAGTTCCTCTTTGAGACGGTCGAGTTCCTGCCGCTGCGATTCCAACTGCCGGGCCGTCTCCTGAAGTTCTGCCCGCCGATTCGCCAATTCCTCACTTTCCGCCGAGAGCCGACCGCGCTCTTGCTGCAGTTGCCGCTCCGTTTCGGCATGTCGCCTGGCGGTCTCTTCCGCGGCGGATTGGGCGGCAGCTTTCTCCGCGTCGAATGCCTCCCGTTCTGCCGAGGCCGATTCGACGTCGCGGGCGTGCTGCTCCTGATCGCTGCGCAGGCGTTGCTCGTCATCGGAAAACTGTTGTCGTTGCGACTCTAACTCCTCACGCCACCGCTCGATATCCGTCGCATGCCGCGCCAGGGAGGTCTGCTGTTCTTCGAGGGCCGATTGTTGTTCGCGCAGCGCGGCGGACTCCCGCTGCAACTCGTCCGCGCGTGCGGCGTGCTCGGCTCGCTGTTCCGACAGCGCTTGCAGGGCGTCGTCGAGTTCTCGGCGCTGCTGTTCCAGGTGGGACTGTTGCTGTGAGAAATCCAAGATCGCGGCGTCAAGATTCTCTTGCGCTTCACGCAGTTCGGCTGCAGCCTTCTCCTGATCCGACGCCGTTTCGTCTGCCGCATGTTCCCTCCGGGCGATTTGGGCCTCGCGCGCCTCAAGCTCTTTGCGCAGGTCCGACAATTTCTGCTGATTGTCATCGTGCGTTTGGCGGGCTTTGGCCTGTAGGAGGTCGAATTCGTTCCGCGCTGATTGGTGTGCGTCCTGCTCGGCCTGTAATTTGGCCCGCTTGGCGTCCAACTCCTCGAACCGCACGCGGAGCATTTCGCTGTGGGCAGCGTCGCGGTCCTTTTGTTCTTCCACCTTGAGCCATTCCGCCTCAAACTCGGCCACCTCACGTTGATGCCGCTGTTTCGCCTCTTCGAGTTCCCGTTGCTCGGCTTCGAACTTCGCACGGTCTTTCTCGAGTTCGCCTCGTTCTTGGGCATTCCGCTGCCGCGTTGTCTGTGAATCGGCATCACGGCGGTCCAATTCTTCGCGCAAGTCATCCAATACCCCGCGCTCGTCTTCGAGGGCCTGTTGTCGAGAATCCAACTCAGTCTGCCGTTCAGCCAGCTCCTGCGTGCGGCCCTCCAATTCGTCACGCGTAGACGAAAGCTCCGCATCTCGTTGTTCAAGCTCCGACTGCCGCACCATCAGTGCATCGCGCAGCGTCTCGCAGTCTTGGACCTGGGCGAGATGCGTCTTGATCTTGGCCTCACAATCCCGTTGTTCGTCGGCGAGGCGGGCTTGTTCGGCTCTTAGCTCCGATTGTTGCTGTTGAAACCGCGATTCGGCCTCGGTGAAGGACTTCAATTTCGCGTCAAGTTCACGGCGTTCCCGCTCAAGTTCCTCTTGGCCGACCTTTAGGTTTTGCTGGGCGGCTTCGAATGCGGCGCGCTGTTCGTCGAACTCCGATTGCCGTTGCTGCAGTTCTTGTCGTTGTGCCTCAAGTTCGTCGGTCGCGGTGGCAAGTTTCTCCTGGGCGTCGGCCAGTTCGGCTTGTGCCGCGGCCAATTCCTCTCGCGCGGCGGCGGTCTGCGCGGCAGACGTCGTCTGCAGCGGGAGTCCGGCGGGCAGTGATCGCCGAACCAGATTGGACTTGACCAAAAACGCAAACGAGCCGACCTCTAACCGGTCTCCGTCGGCGATGGCGGCAATCTCAACCGACACCCCATTGACCTTTGTGCCGGTGGCGCTTCTCAGGTCCCGCACGCGGAGGCTGCCGAATTCGACTGTCAGCACGCAATGTGCATGGCTGATCGAGCCGGCGACCAGTTGCATGTTGCACCCCGGGGCCGATCCGATCAGTGTGGAGGGCCGCAGGATATTTTTTGTCAAGGGTGTGCCGTCGGGCGACACGAATGACAGCTCGGCGTACGGCGGTTCGCCGTCGTCGCACTGCTCGGGAATATCGTCGTCGGCACTCTCCGACACATCGAGATTCGTGGCCACCAAAAACGAAAAACGGCCGACTTCAATCGTGTCGCCCGCGGAGAGCGTTGCTACGGCAGCCGATTCGCCGTTGACGCGCGTGCCGCTTGCGCTGCGCAGGTCACGGACGCGAAGCACGCCCGATTCGATGGTGACGATGCAATGCGCTTCAGCGATTTCCGGATCGAGCAGTTGAATGTTACAGCGTGGCCCGGACCCGATGAGCGTCGTGTAGCGCAACACGTTCTTCTCGATCGTTTGCCCGTCTGGTCCGCGGAACATTAAGCGCGCGTAGGCGCCATCGGGTACCCGTGGCACGGGAGCGACCGGGCTGGACGTTTCCGCTGGTTCGACGCTGCTCATGTATGACCTGTCCGGCGCAACGACGTGGGACGTGTCCCACGCTCGGCCCGCGCGCATTTCCAAACACAATTTAAACGATGCGGCTGGCGGAGGATCCACCGGCACTCCATGCACACCGTGAGCGCCTTCTCCAGTTTACCATAGCTGGCGAGGCGAATTACATCGAGATTTCGCGATTTTTCACCGTGCGGCGGCCCCTCGCCCGCATGCGCCCGAACAGCGTCCGGGAAATTGGCAATCGAGAGCGGATCGGGTCATACTGTTTGTAACCGTCGTTCGCATCGTTACGGTTCCTCAAATTTCGGGCGGTGCTTCGCATCAAGTGTCCCAACCTCGAAGTTCGCGCGCATGACGACATTCGAACATGCCTTGTTGGGGGTCAACGGGGCAATCGCCGCAGGATTGCACCGTCGCTACGGCTGGCAGGTCGTGGGACTGGCTGGACTGGTCGCGATCAGCCCGGATTGGGACGGTTTGACGCTCGCGTTGGGGCCGGAGTTATTTGACCAAGGGCACCGGGTGTGGGGACACAGCCTGTTCACCTGCGTCCTGTTGGGGATCGCGCTGGGGGCGATCGACTATCGCTTCGACGTCGTCACGCGGATCGCCAACGTTTTGGCGCGGTTGCTAAAGCGCTGCGGGCTGGTCATGCCTGCGGGACTGGGCGACGTAGCGTGGCCGCTTCGCTCGGTACGGACAGCGGCGGGATATGTGGTCTGGATTGCGGTGGCCATCGCGGCCGGCCTGAGTCACCTCGCGGCCGATCTGGTCGTGTCCGGAACGGCGACACTGGGGGACTGGCATCTGCAATTGTTGTGGCCCTTCTCCAACCGGGGATGGATTTATCCGCACGTCCGCTGGGGAGACCCGGGCATGACGGTCATTTTTGTCCTCGGCATGCTGGCGATGTATTGCTGGCCGCGGCGGCTGCAATTGATCGCGGCGACCACGCTTGTGGGCGTGGCCGCCTATATCCTCATCCGCGGGGCGATGGCCGGCTGAACGGCGCCGTCGCAGCTAGCGCTCGGAGTCGACGACGCGCAATTGCGGCGCCGTTTCCGTTACCGGAAACATGCGATCCAGGTGTGTGTCGATCAGCTCCAAACGCGCCGCAATTTGATCGCTGCGCTTGGACCACTGTTTCAACCAGGAGCGGAACTCTCCTTCGTCCCGCGATCGACTTTGCCGGAGGTGGTTCACGTTGTCCTGCAAACGTTGTAACGACTTACCCAAACAAGAAGTGACGACTCGGCGATGTCCTGTCTCCACATCGGCGTGATGGGTCATTCAATGCTCCAACATGATGATTAAGCGTCAAGCAGATCAGCATCGCGTCCGTGGCTACGACCGGACGAGCTCCGGCTCCCTGATGACTCCCGCCGCTCCCGCGTCCCACTGTGCATGAGGACTTTCACCACAGGGTCCGGCTGAGCGGACCGCCGGTTGCGGTTCAAGGTTCGCACAACGGACCCTACACGGGGCGAGGGACGTCACTGCATCCCGCATTCACCATCGACATTGCGTTTTGAGAGGCTTGAGGAGTTTGGAGATAAATTCCCGATGTTGACTATGAAGGACTCTTCACAATCCACACAGTCTGCACAAGAATTGCGCCCCGCGCAGGACGCCAAATGCGTCGCCAAGTCGTTGCGACCGCTACACGCCGCAGCGGCCGGCGATCGTCCAGTGACGGTCGGTCGTTTGCCGGCACCACGACGCCGGAAGGCCGGCGGCCACTAACAGAGACTGCATTTCCGACACGGTCAGCGCGGCGTGCAAGGATTGCCGAAAGAGTTGCCGCTGGTGCTCGTTGGCCCCGCCGGCATAGCTGTCGACCAGCCTTTCAACCTCGGTTTGGTTGTCCGGGCGCAATAGGTCCCGGATGAAGAGCACCCCGCCGTAGCAAACCACGCGGGCCATTTCAGCGACCACTAACGAGGGATCGGGAATGTGGTGCACGATGCTGTTGGACATCACCACATCGAAGGTACCGGCGGCATACGGCAGTTGTTTGGCGTCGATGAGTTCCAAGTCGATCCGCGCAGTCAGGCCGGCGGCGGCGACGTTCTCGCAGCCGAGCTTCAACATCTCGGCCGCCAGATCAACGCCCGTCACGTGTGTGGGAAGATTCCGCCGGCACAGTTCGATGGGAATCTGAGCGGTTCCCGTTCCGACGTCCAACACCCGAAGGTCGGCTTCCGAGGCATCGCTAAACTGCAGGAATGCCAACAGATCGTCGACGAACACCCGATTGACGTCCGCGTGGTCCATCGCGTCGTAGTCGGCCGCCTCTTCGGTCGTATCCATGACTTCCGGCTCTAGGATGCGTTTGAGCGGCATGATGGCGGCAAGTTCTTCCTGCTGTTGGAATTAAAAACGCCCCGGCCGAGTGGCCGAGGCGTGGAGTTCGTGATTGTCAAAACGGGCTCCGACTCATGATTCTTCGGATTCGCCGCCGCTTTTCTCGTCGCCTTCGCCCGAACCAACGGCCGCCAATTCCGGTTCGGTCGCTTCCTCGAACGATGCATCAAAGTCGAGTTGTTTGATATCCCCGACCTCTTTGACGCGGACGGTGATCGTGTTCTTGCCTTCGAAGGCGTCACGCAGCAACTCTTCGGAGAGGGGATCTTCGATATAGGATTCGATGCAGCGGCGCAGTGGGCGGGCACCGTAGTCGATGTCCGACGCCCCCTTATCGATGATCAATTCCTTGCTTTCGTCGGTGAGGACCAGCTTCAAGCCGCGTTCCTCAAGTCGCTGATAGACCTTTTCGAGTTCGATGTCGATGATCTTCTTCAAGTTTTCGCGGTCGAGGTGCTTAAAGACGATCACGTCGTCGATACGGCCCAGAAATTCGGGTTTGAATTCCTCTTCGATCTCATGCATCAGCCGGCGTTTCATGCCTTCGTAGCTGTGGTCGAGGTCCTTCTTCACGAAACCGAACTCGCTTCCCGATTGAATCACCTTGGCACCGGCGTTGGTGGTCATGATCAAGATCACGTTCTTGAAATCGACTTTGCGGCCGAAACTATCGGTGAGGTGCCCCTCTTCCATAATTTGCAGCAGCATGTTGAACACATCGGGGTGTGCCTTTTCGATTTCGTCCAACAGCACGACGGCGTAGGGTCGGCGACGGATCTTTTCGGTCAGCTGCCCCCCTTCTTCGTAACCGACGTAGCCCGGAGGAGCACCAATCAGGCGGCTGACGTTGTGTTTCTCCATGTATTCGCTCATGTCGATTTGAATGAGCGAGTCGGCATCGCCGAACATGAATTCGGCCAACGTCTTGGCCAACAACGTCTTTCCCACACCGGTCGGACCGGCGAACAGGAACACGCCCGTGGGACGCCGCGGGTCTTTCAGTCCGCTGCGGCTGCGGCGGACCGCCTTGGCGACCTGTTTAATCGCTTCTTCCTGGCTGATGACCTTCTTATGCAGTTCATCTTCCATCTGCAGCAACCGCACGGCGTCCTCGCTGGAGAGCCGCGTCAGCGGAATACCGGTCATCTTGGCCACGACTTCGGCGATCACGTCGTTATCGACGACGCCGTCGGTCTCTCGGGATTTTTCACGCCAGTCGCGGGTCAGCGACTCTTTCTTCTTCTTCAATTTGTCCGCTTGATCACGCAGACTCGCCGCTTTTTCGAAATCCTGATTGGCGACCGCTTCTTCCTTGGCCTGATTCAGACCTTCGATCTCTTCGTCGAGGTCCTTCAAATCGGGCGGGCGGACCATCGACTTCAAGCGAATGCGGGCACCCGCCTCATCGATCACGTCAATCGCCTTATCCGGCAGGCAGCGGCCGGTGATATAGCGGTTCGACAATTCCACGGCCGCTTCCAGCGAGTCGTCGGTGATTTGCACGCGGTGGTGCGATTCGTACCGGTCTCGCAAACCGCGAAGGATCTCCACAGTTTCTGCTGCGCTGGGCGGTTCGACCATTACGGTCTGGAACCGGCGTTCCAGGGCGCCGTCTTTTTCGATGTATTTGCGGTACTCGTCCAACGTGGTCGCACCAATACATTGCAACTCGCCCCGGCTCAGCGCCGGTTTGAGCACGTTCGAGGCGTCGATCGCCCCTTCCGCACCGCCGGCACCGACCAGTGTGTGCAATTCGTCAATGAATAGAATCGTGTTCTTCGCACGGCGGACTTCGTTCATGACCGCTTTGATGCGTTCCTCGAACTGACCGCGATACTTCGTGCCGGCCACCATCATCGCCAAGTCCAACACGACAATCCGGCGGTCCCGGAGCAAATCGGGCACGTTGTTGTCAATGACCATTTGGGCAAAGCCCTCGACGATGGCTGTCTTGCCCACACCCGCTTCACCCAGCAACACGGGGTTGTTCTTTTGGCGGCGGCAGAGAATCTGGATCACCCGCTCGATTTCGTTCGTGCGGCCGATCACCGGATCGAGTTTGCCCTGCTTGGCCAACTCGGTCAGATCGCGTCCGAAGCTGTCCAGGGCGGGGGTTTTGCTCTTGCCCGCCTTGGGGCTTCCGGAACTGGGGGTCCGTTCGCCCGACTCCGCCCCTTCCAGGCCGTGTCCCAACAGGTTGAGAACCTCCTCGCGGACGTCCTCCAATTTCAGGCCGAGGTTCATCAACACCTGGGCAGCGACCCCTTCCTGTTCGCGCAACAGCCCCAGCAGGATGTGCTCGGTGCCGACGTAGTTGTGATTCAGATTGCGGGCTTCTTCCATCGAGTATTCGATGACCTTTTTGGCCCGGGGAGTCTGCGGCAATTTGCCCATCGTCACCATGTCCGGACCGGACTGGACAATCTTCTCGACTTCCAGGCGGATCTTGCGGAGGTCAACGTCCAGGTTCTTCAGCACATTGGCCGCCACGCCGGAACCTTCTTTGACCAGTCCCAACAGTATGTGTTCGGTCCCGATATATTCATGATTAAACCGTTGCGCCTCCTGATTCGCGAGTTGCATCACTTTCCGGGCACGGTCGGTAAATCGCTCGTACATGCGAAGTTCTCCTTAATCTTGCGAGGGTGCAAGACAGATTCGCAATCGCTGACTCTCAGCGGCTGCATTTATTTGATTCGATGAAATTCTCTAGGAATCATGAATTCGTTCTGCGTCACGAGCCACACGGCCGACGCCAAAGCTTCAAATCTCGCTTTTTCATTGCCATCCGCATCCGCGCCGGTTACGAGGCTCGTAGCGACTTTGCCGCGCACCGGGCCAACCCGAATTGGCTATCGTAGTAACAATACTTCACGTTTCGCCGCGGGAACGTCGTTTCTTTTCCGCAACATCAAACTTCCCGCAACGGTTGAATTGTAGACGTTATCACCGGGAAAGTTGAATGAGTTGTCAAAGTTGCTCGTTATTCTCCAATGGGAAACGGCCACGCAATTGTTCCGCGGAAGCTCCACCACTAATTAACGCGACGAACACACCCACTGCGGGCAGCCTGCCGTTGGCGACCTCACAATTCCGCGTTCCTTTCGATACAATACTTTGCCGGAAATAGACGAGGTTGCGGGTCTGTTCGACCGCTGGCACACTGCGAAAAATATCCGGCCGGCGTACACCCGATCCAGGTGTGATCCATCGCGAATTCTAGTAAGCGGTCCCGCCGATGGCAAGACGTGGGGGACGCGTGACGGCTCATAAGCGACGACGGCGGCATGACTTGCAGGAAATCGCCCTCCGGAGCGACACCGCATCCGTCGTCGACGGTTGAATTTCGCCAATTATCTCAACGGCCGGTCCGGTCTCCACAATCCTTGATTCGTTGACTATTTGTACCTGACATTCCACATGCATCAGCCGTTGACCCCCGCCGCTTGCCGTGCCTTGGACCGCGCCGCACAAATCTCCGCTTCCGCACAATCTGCCACCATCGAGCCGCCGCACCTGTTACGGAGTCTGGTACTGGAAGAGTCGCGAGCGAGCGAGATATTGGCCGATTGCGGATTGGCAATCTCTCAGGTCGACGCCGCGTTTCCCCACAAGGAGACCGACAACGCTGTCGACATCCAGCCGGCGGCAAGCGAACAAATCGAATTGGTCGTGCAGGAAGCGCGGCATGCAGCGGCCAGCCAGGGGCGGCACAGCGAAGTGGGAACCGAGCATTTGCTGTGGGGACTATTGGTCGTCGACTCCGACGTATCGAAATGGCTCCACGACCACGGCGTTCAGCGCGACCAACTCATGCAACTCGTCGACGAAAAATCGGGATTTTCCGCTGAGCCGCTGGCCACTGATGTGATGATTGAATTTGCGGCTCCCAATGCCTCAGAACGGCACAGTGCCCTGCGAATCATCGATGCCGCCGCCAACCGCGCCCGCGAAGGGGTCCGCGTGGTCGAAGATTACGTCCGCTTCGCCTGCGACGACGCCCATCTGTCGAAGTTGCTCAAATCGTGGCGGCATGATTTTGCTACGGCGATTTCCGCCATCGCGCCGCACGAGCTGGCCGCTGCACGCGACACTTTGTCCGATGTGGGAACGAATATTTCCACGACCGCCGAGGCGCGGCGTGAGTTGTTGTCCGACGTGCTGCACGCAAATCTCAAACGCGTGCAGGAAGCCCTGCGGACGTTGGAAGAATACAGCAAGACTGTTGCGACCGATCTGGGAGGACAGTTTGAGCAGTTGCGGTATCGGCTGTACACGCTGGAAAAATCGATCCTCACCACGCTCGAAAATCAACGGCGGCTGGCCGGCCGGAATTTGTACCTGCTCGTTACCGAGGAATTGTGCCACCACGGCAGCGGCCCCGCCATCCGCGGCGCGCTCGCCGGGGGGGTGAGCATCGTTCAACTGCGTGAGAAGGACATGCCCGACCGGCGATTGCTGGAGTTCGCCCGCCGCGTACGCGAATGGACGCGCGAAGCAGGGGCGATGTTCATCATGAACGACCGCCCGGATCTGGCCCTGCTGTCCGATGCCGACGGAGTCCATATCGGGCAGGACGAACTGTCCGTGAAGGATGCCCGGCGGATCGTCGGGACGGACAAGAGCGTCGGGGTATCTACGCATACGATCGAACAAGCACGGCAGGCGGTGATCGATGGAGCGGATTACCTCGGCGTCGGTCCGGTCTTTTCCAGCACGACAAAACAGTTCACCGATCTGGCCGGGTTGGATTTCGTCCGTCAGGTAGCGGCCGAAATCACCTTGCCGTGGTACGCCATCGGCGGCATTACGCGGGAGAATATCGCGGAAGTCACCGCCGCCGGCGCCACCCGCGTCGCCGTCAGTAGCGCCGTGTGTTTGGCCGAAGACAGCCAATCTGCCGCCGCGGAACTGTTGTCGGCACTCAAGAATTAACTGCTCGCCGCCGACCGCGAGGCACGAATCGCAATGGTTGACGCTCAACAGCATCGGGATTTACACTTCCGTAGGTCGGGCGCTGACAAGGTTGCCGCTGCCGGCGTGCCCGCCGGTGTAAACCGCGTGATCGGCACAAAGCATGCTGGACCAGCCAGCAGTGGCCTGCGTCGATTCTCATCATGTCATTGAGCTTTGTGCGGGGTTGTGAGACGCGGCCTGATGCGCGCCATCCTCGGGGAGCAAGAACAAACGTGGAAGTGTCGATCAACGGCGAACCGAGAGAAATCGCGCCGGGCATGTCAATCGCCGAACTACTGCGCGAATTGGACTTGCAGCCCAAGTACGTCGCTGTCGAACGCAATCGGCAATTGATCCCCCGCGGCGAACACCCCTCCTGCAAATTACAGCCGCACGACGAACTCGAAATCGTAACCCTCGTCGGCGGCGGCTAAACCTGTCGAATCGAAGAACACAGGCCGATCTTAGATTTCTGCCTACCGCCATCCGCCTACCGCCTACTAGAAAATCGCATGTCCACCGAACTCGCAGCCGATGCACCGCTCGTTTTAGGATCTCACGAATTCTCGTCACGAATGATCGGGGGGCCCGGGTAGTACGCCACGTATGCATTGATACGGGATTGCCTGGAGGCCAGCGGGGCTGAGGTGATCACGGTGGCCGTCCGCCGCGAACGTCTGGTCGACGCCGAAGGCCGGAACATCCTCGATTTCATTGACCTGAAGCGGTACACGATCCTGCCCAACACCGCCGGCTGTTTTAACGCCGAAGACGCAGTCCGCACGGCGCGAATGGGCCGCGAGATCCTCTCCGGTTTGGAAAACCCGGGTGCGGATTGGGTCAAGCTCGAAGTTTTGGGAGATGCCAAGACACTGTTGCCCGATCCGGTCGCCACGGTGGCCGCCACCGAACAACTCGTCGGCGAGGGATTCCAAGTCCTCGTCTACACGACGGACGACCCGATCACCGCCCGCCGCTTGAAAGAAGCGGGGGCCACGTCGGTCATGCCGGCCGGCAGTCCGATCGGCAGCGGGCAGGGGATTTTGAATCCCAACAACATCCGCATCTGTCTCGAGTACCTCAAGGAAGGGGATCCGGACTACCCGGTGATTGTCGATGCGGGGGTGGGTGCCGCCAGCGACGTCTGCGGGGCCATGGAACTCGGCTGCGACGGCGTGCTGCTGAACACAGCGATTGCCGCGGCCGACGATCCGCTCACCATGGCCCACGCCATGCGGGCCGCGACGGCGGCCGGCCGCTGGTCGTATCGTGCCGGCCGAATTCCCCGCAAACTGTACGCGACCGCTTCCAGCCCGGACGCGGATTTTGCGCGGCGGTGATTGGTTGAACAATGGCGCGCCGACCCTCCGGCGAAGCGGGGGGATGTGTTACGCAATGGCGGGATTAACGTGGTAGCTCGTCTGCCGGGGCGGCGGGGGCTTCGCGAATTGCCCGTTGCTGTACGCGAAACGCCGGCTGCACGCGGAAGAATCCGATCATGGGAAACATCGTCCCCAGCGCCGAACCGACCGGTATCGGCAAAGCACTGGTCGAGGTGGTCAAGATTCCCTCCGGTGTTCGCACCGTCGTTGTGGTGTACGGGCCGACGTAAGGCAAGATCGCCGGGGCCGACGGAATATCGAACGAATCGATATCAATCGCCCACTCCGCTTGCGCGTTCGTCAATATCACCTGTCCGAAGTACGGCACTAACGAGTACAACAGCTTGACCGTCGTCTGTGCATCCCAATAGGTCAGAGACAACAACTCTCCTTTCGGCGGATCGAGCACGTCGTTGAAACCAGCAGCGAACGACTTCTCCTTGGAGTCCAGGAACCGAAGCTGTGCTTTGATGCTTTGCGGATGCAGCGCGATGTAAAGTCGTTCCGGCGTCAGACATATCGCCGGTGTAAACGGCACGTCGTCGTCCCCCACGACGTTGAGGTAATGAATCGTGCGGTCCAGGAATTCGGCGCTCTTCACTTCCACTCCCCGAGCGCGGAACCCGTTGTTATTCACACCCTGCAAGTTTCGTTTGAAGGCTTCGACGATCTTGAAATAGGTGATTTTCGATTTGGCCACGTCGCGCACATCGAGTGTGAGTATCGATCCCGAAAACAGCCAACCACCCCCCGACGGGCTGTTGTAGATGGTCCAAACGTCGCCGAACGCGGTGAACAGGTCGTCTTCGACGGCGATGCCGGACTCCCGCTCGATCACCGCCAGCGCATTTTCCAAGGCCTGCGCCGGGCCCGGGCCGGCGGCGGACAGAATCTTCCGCACCTCATCCAAAATCCCGGCCGCGTCGAGGCTGGCGGCGAAGGCGAAATCGACGTCTGCCGGAATTTGCGTCACGTCGTCACTGGTGATCGCCCGGCCGGAAGCAAGTTTCAAAATGCCGTCGGTTTTTCCGCCGGTAGCGATGAACCGCCGGCAACTGATTTGCCCGTCATCGATGCCGGTAGCCGTGACGACGTAATCCAACGAGTCCAGTCCCACCAGCGTTGCCATGCCGGACACATCCACGCCGGTCGGCTCCAACACTGACGCAGCCAATTTAAGCACCTGTCGCGTATCCACCCAGGAAATGCCGCCGCTGCGTTGGAATTCGACCTTTTTGACTCCACTCTTGAAACGCTCGTCATCGGCCAATCCGTTCGATTTGCCGTCAAGCCCCGCAATCGCCGCGTCCAAGGCGCCGTCGCCGGCAGCCAGAATGAAATAGTCCTCATGGCGATGAGCCAAAACCGGCACGCCGGGAATCCGTAGCGGCAATTCCAGCCGATCCAACGTTTCGCGGCGCTCGCCGTCGGGCAAAAACTGTGTCAATTCCAGAAAGTCGGCCGTGATTTTATCCGCTTGTTTCTCGCCGTTAACAATCAGGGCAAACCGCATTCCCTGCGCCAACGAAGTCAGCATGGCCGGCGGGGTGTCGCCGGTGATGACGTTGTCCTCCTGATAGCTGAGGTACAAACACCCGGGATGTTTGATTAACTCGAATCCCAACCGCGGCAGCACGTCGCCGAGGACCTGTTCCTCAGGAGACCCACTTTCGGTTTCGGCGGCCACGCCTTCCACGATGGCCGCCTGGACTTTTGTCAGAAACTGTTGAACCTCTTGATCGGCGATCAAACCTTCGATCCCCGCTGCACCTTCTTTGCCCGGTCCGCGAGCGGCCCATTCGGCGTAGACGATCGTATTCGCCGGCGGACAATTCAGAAGCGCCGCATCCCGCGGCCCCGGCGGCATGCCCAACATCGGTCCCAATCCGCCGCCGGACAATAAAATCAACAAGATCTCAGCAAACCCCATCCCCACCGACATGGTCTCAAGCTCCCTACTTTGAGAAGAATTTTGCCCCAAGTCACGAGTCATTCGTCCGCCGAGGTGAAATATTAGCGGCGCTTGGCGAATCGTACCTCTGAGAATGTCGTATTGCCAGTGACGGCAAACGTGAGAGCAGTTCGCACCCGCACAGCATCGCTCAAACGTCCGACGCGTTTCACCATATCAATCGATGTTGGGCAACACACTCTTGGCGTCGGTACCGGTTTCGACGAGCGAAAACTCCGCCCCTGCCTTCACGTTCTGGCCCAGGACCTGTACGTCGATATGAAATCTGGAGCCGGCTAATCGAAAGGGAATCTCGTCATGGATCAGCAGGCGGTGCGTCAATCGGGCCTGTAGTTCCCCATTGTCGGACTCAAAGCTGCTCTCGCCCGTAATCACGCCGCACTTCAGCTTCCCTTTTTGCCAGTCGATCGATTCGGTCGTGTCCAAAGTCTTGATGTTTTTGGTTGGCCCGCGCAAAACCAACATCACGAATCGGTTGAAGGTGTCCAACTCTCCGTCCACGGATAGTTCCCGCGGTGCAGCGTCCCCTTCTTGGCCCCACGCGGCACGGACTTCGGCGGTCGGGTCTTTTCCTTTTCCAAAGGCATTCTCGGGGACAAGCGCCTTGAACACGCGAAGCGTCTTTTTCGAATCTTCGCTGAGTTGCTTCAATTCGACCCAGCGGCACTTTTCGCCGCCGAGGTCCTTGCGGCCGACTGAGGAAATCACCCAGGGCGAGGCGGTCTCGACGCCCGCGATATTCAAATTGACGAAGTAGCGGCACCACACCCCGTCGTCCGGCAGGCGGTAGTAGAATTCCTCCTGCTCCGCCGCCGGCAAGGCTGAGGTCAATCCCCAAAAAACAAACGCGGACAAAACGACGCAACGGCGCATGGCGTGGTTCTCCTCTAGAAAGTTTGGGCGATTACGAATTGCGCAGCCCCTGATTTCTAGAGTGATAACATGATTTCGCCAATTTGTTTAGAATAGAACGCGCCATCAACGCCGTCGGCGAAGATTTTCCTAGTGCAAATGTCCTGGCAATCCTCATCCGATAGATTGCGACACACCGTCACTGCGCGTACTGATTCGGCCGGTAATAAAAGTGCCCGTCCTCCGCTCCGATCAGAAACTCCCGCACACCATCGCCGTTGAGGTCGATCATGGCCGGGCTGCTGCTGTGACCTGAGACCCGCCGCGTGTCGATTGGGCCTTGGTTCTTGAACGCCGTGCGGCCGTTTACGTCGCCCACGTTGCGGTACCAGTCCGCATTGACGCTGTTCATCAGCATGTCGCGGCGACCGTCGCCGTCAACGTCCGCCAGACATATCTTGCGGCGGCCACTCTTGCCGGCCGGACGCTCATTGAGACGCAGCAGCTTGCCGGTTTCGTCGGAAAACACGCGGGCGCCGGGCAGCAATTTCAATTTGTCCTCTTCGCGATAGCGCCGGAACAGTGCCAAATAACCCTCGTGGTCCAACATCACCAGATCCATCAAACCGTCATTGTTCCAATCGACCATTGCGGGAGTTGTGCGCCACTGCGTCACGAGTTGCTTTCCGGTCGGATTCCACCAGGTCCACTCCGGCTTCGGCGGGGCCCCCGGCCATTCTACTTCAATCGGCCGACCAGCCGCCAATTCGGGAGCGGTTCGCGTTCCGACGTTGCGATACCACAAGATTTCCCCCCAAATGGAATTGACCATGATGTCGGGCAATTCATCGCCGTCCCAGTCGGCAACGCTCAATGTGGTATATCCCCACTTCGCTTCACAGGGGCCTTGGATCGAGCCGTTCTCGCCCGCCATGATGCGAATCGTTTCTCCCTCGGCCTGCAGACGGACCGGCGCCGCCCACTTGGGCGTTGCGCCGCCCGCTAAGTTCTCGATGAATCCGATGTAGCCGGCCGTGTTGCCGCAAATCAGGTCTTCATCGCCGTCGCCGTCCCAATCGAAGGCATAAGGTGTGGCCAGCGCGCCGAATTTGACCTCGTCCGCTTCCTGTTGAAAGTACACTGGCGGGAGAAACTCCGGCACCCCGCCAGCCAGCTTGCCCGTGTTCTCTATAAACGCCACGCGGCCGTCCTCATCTCCGCAAATCAGATCGGCGTCGCCGTCCTTGTCCCAATCGAACGCCGTGGGAGTGATCATTTCCAGATCCATCGTCAACTCTTCGCCGCCGTGCGTTAGCGTTTTTCCGGCCGAGTAACTGGGCTCGGTCCGCGTGCCGGCGTTCTCAAAGTACGTGAAGCTGTCCAGGAATTCGCCGCACAATAAATCCAGATCGCCATCGCCGTCGAAGTCGACGAAATTCGGCGAGGGCCACCCGTACACCTCCAGCGGTTGGTCTCCCACCGAGACTTTTTCGGGTTTCGCGTATTTCGGTTGCTCATTCGTTCCGTCGTTTAACGCGACATAGACATAACCGCGCAAAGGGCCGCGGGTCCATTCCCCTTTTTCGTTGTAGGCGTCGTCCCAGCCGTAGTCCGTCCAGTCGCCGACGCCCACGATGATGTCCAACGTCCCGTCGCCGTTATAGTCGACATACTTCCATTGATTGGCCCGCACCTTGTTCTCGTGAACCTCAGCGTCCAGGGGCAATGTTTGCTTGTCGTCGAATTGCGACTTCTTGAAGTTGCGATACTCGGCCCCCGGCGTCATCACCCGCGGTTCGCCGTCCACGTACGACACCTGGATGTGGTGAAAACCCTTGCCAATCTGAACGCCCGGCCGAAAGACCGGCAGCGCGACGTCGCCGGACGTATTCTCGAAGAAGTACGTCCCGTTGTAGGGCTTGTCGGGGCAAGAGACGACGAGATCGTTGTCGCCGTCGCCGTCATAATCCATCGGCAGCGGAAACGCCCACAGCCCCACTCCCAGATCGACAACCAGACCGGGATTGTTGTGCCGCAGCCGTTTCAGTTCCTCGGCGGCGCCGCGATTTACGACCATCAGGCAAACGGCCAGACACAAAAACCATCGATAGCATTTCATGAGGGAATCCTTTGGTCCCCGATTTGGCCCCGGGGACGAAAAAATCAACTGGTCATCAGACCAAACAAATAAGGCAACACCGATATCTGCAATGCCTGCAATGTGAAGTAACCAAAAAATGCGCAGGACCAGATGATCGCCACAAATCTCAGCGGCGTCATCGACAGACTCCGTGAGAGAATCTTGTTGTTCAAATACAGCAGCAAAACCGAATAGATCAGCATCACGCCCCCGTTCATTGCGGCGGAGGTCTTCAGCAAGAACAGCGGTTCCTTGAATGACGCATCAAAAGCGCCATACAGCAAGATGCAGGACCCGAGCAGGATCTCGCCCCAAAGAAATAGAAAATACAGCCGGCTGGCCGACCAGCGGTCGTTGTCGCGGAGCAGGTTCACTTTGACGATGTCGGTGGAGATCCGGGCCGTCGCATCCAGCACGCCGAATTCTGTCGTGAGCAAGATGGCGATGCCCATCAGCAAAAACGCATACTTGGCCGCCACCCCCAGCCGCGCGCCGATCAATTCCGTCTGCCCCCAGATGAACCCCAATCCCTCTCCGTACCGTTCGGTACCGGGTACCGGGTTTCCTTGCGCGTCGTAAAAGAGCGAGTACGAAACCAGCGTCAATAACACCAGGCAAATCAGGCAGGTGAGGAAGAAGCTCAAGAAATGCTCAATGCCCGCCGCGCGCCACCAATGCCGCCAACGGGCCATGTTCTCATCGGTGTGCCGGAAGTGATAGCCGACGTCGCTGATCGCCTCTTCTTGACCGGTGAGGGGACTGGTGATGCGGCCGATGTACTGCCCCATTCCATAGCCCTTGTCCTTGATAAAGTTGCTTTGGCCGAGGTTCATCGTCCCCCCCGCGCCGGCAAACGCCAAGGCGCCGAGCAGGGCCATCGTGCTCAGCCCGCTGCTCGCCGGCGGCATCTGCCCCAGGCTGATGGTGCCCCGCAGCATTTGCTCGATCGCATAGGGCTTGATGATCATCACCCCCAACACGACCGCTATCACAAAGATCAATCCCACCAAGATCGTTTGAATGCGTTCGACTGTGTTGTAGACCACCGGGCCGGCTGTCAGGATTCCGCCAACCAGCAGCAACCCTGCTATGCCGAAATAGGCGACGTACGGCGCGTCGTAGGCGACATCCACTTTGTCAGTGACGTTTGCAAACAGCTTCGCGACCGCGGATTGAAACCCAGGAGAGGCGCTGGCGGACGCCAGTTCCCGCCGCTGATCCTCGGTCATCGGTCCTCGCCACGTGAGAATAGTCGCATCGCTGTCGACCGACGCGTGTCGAATTGTCGCTTGGCCGGATAGCCCTGAGGGGACCGCAACATCGGCAACATCTGCGAATTCCACGTCAGCCCGGACAACCGGCTCGAACAGCGTCCAACTCAGCAGCGTCCCCGCCCCCGTCGCCCAGCCCGGCCACGCCCACGGGACAATATTCAACAGCAGCATCACCGGCACCCACACTCGGCTAAGCCGGCAAAACCCTGTGATCGCGCTTTCGCCGGTGACCAGCGTCCACCGCTCAATTTCCATATTGAGGAAATACTGGGTGATGACCCCCAATACGCAGGCCCAGAAGAATATGAATCCCGCTTTGTAAGTGATGTAGGGCCACAACACGAACTCGCCAGATCCGAGTGATAACCCCGCCAGCATGATGCTGGGGCCAATCATCTTCCTCCATGGAATTGGATTCGGCAGGTCGCGATAGCGTAGCGGCGGTAAGTTCCGATGCGGGATGACCTCGTCCGGGACCAGATCATCATCTGGGCCGGATTCATCGCGCGGCGCTTTCGTCGCATCACTCATAAATTGGGTTCAGATTTTCGGTACAGATTTGTTTCAGCCTGAACTTCGCCGGGAAATGCGTCTGTTCTTGATGTGCGCTACATTCTAATGGTTATTCGCAACCGGCGTCCAGCGGGCCGGATGAAAATAGCCAGTTTTTTGTGACGATATTTGCACGCGATTGCACAGCGGCCCTGCATCCTAATGTGTGGTCACTATTCAACTCCAGCGCATGCCTCCGAAAAACAAACTGAGTCGGCCCGTTATTATTTTCAATTGTTTGCATGGCACGACCGGTCGCAATTGCACTGAGGCAACTGATGGGGGCCGCCGAGTCGGCTCCTATCGGAACGGTCGCGGCAATTGGCCTTTGCAATCGCCATTCACATAACCTCGCCTCTTGATACGAGTTGCGGAATGTGGGATAGTCGGGAAACCGCATCCGCTCAGTAAACGTCTGTGCTGTCTCCCAGAAGGGAATCTCGCGATGGGGATTGCCCCTCCAAACCGCGTCGTGGCGATTGGCGACATCCACGGGTGCGTCCACGCGCTGGAGACGATATTGGCGGCGGTTGATCCCCGACCCGATGACACGATCGTCTGCCTGGGCGACTTCATCGACCAGGGGCGCGAATCCAAAGAGGTGATTGAGACGCTGATCGCCCTCAGTGCCCGGTGCCGGCTGATCATGATCAAGGGAAATCATGAGGAAATGCTGCTCGCGGCGCTCGACAGCGAACGGGCCCGAAATACCTGGCTGATGTGTGGCGGCGTGCAGACGCTCAATTCCTACAAGTTTTGCGGCGACATCGACGTGATCCCGCAGGAACACCTGGCCTTCATCCGTAGTTGCCGCGACTACTACGAGACCGACAACAATCTGTTCGTGCATGCGAACTATCTGTCGGACGAACCGCCCGAACATTGGCCGGAGTATGTGCTCCGTTGGTCGCTGCTCGACGAACATCCTCCGGGGCCGCACATGTCGGGGAAAACGGTCATCGTCGGCCACACGGAGCAGCGCGACGGCGAGGTCCTTGACCTGGGATACGTCACATGCATCGACACGGCTTGTTATAGCTACGGCTGGCTGACAGCGCTGGAGGTCGCCACCGGCGACGTCTGGCAAGCCAGCCGTTGGGGCGTGCTCCGCGAATCGCCCAACGACCCCAAGCCGCAACCGATTCCACTGGCCGTCGGAGCCGACTGACGCCTGAAAAAATCGCCGACGCCATGGCCCGGGGGTGTTTGCGCCGCAGCGGCGATTGCGTTAGAATCAACGCCGCCGTACGCAAGTATTCCGGGAAACCCTCCACACGCTTACTAGGACATGCACCGTGTCACTGGCCGTCACACTCGCCGATCTACAAAAGCAGGCCGGCGCTGTTTTTGCCGACGATTTGAGCACTGCGCCGCTCAACTACGGCAACCCGCACGGGGAATATGCAATCGCCGGTGCCGAAGCAGGACTGGTTGATTTTTCCCAACGATGCCACCTCGAGTTGACCGGGCGGGACCGGATGAAGTTCCTGCAGAATTTTTGCACGAACGACATTATGGCGCTGGAAAGCGGAAAGGGCTGCGAAGCGTTCCTGACCTCTCTTCAAGGCAAGGTGCTCGCGCACCTATTCGTGTTTGCAGACGACGAGCGGTTGTTGCTCGAGGCAGCGGCCGGCACCGAAGAGGTCATTGCGGCGCATCTCGGTAAATACCGTATCACCGAGGACGTTGAGATCGCCCGGCGCTCCCACGATTGGGGCGAGCTTTTGTTAACGGGTCCGGATTGCGCGCAGCGGCTGGTCGATCGCGGTGTTGCGGCCGAGGAACTTCCGCCGATGGGTCATCGTGAGGCCAATGTCGACGGCATCGCGTTTCAGTTGCGTCGGATCGATTGGACCTCCCAACCCGGTTTCGCCTTGGTCGCCCCGCGCGAGGAACTGCCTGCGATCTGGACGCGGCTGGTCGACGCCGGCTTCCGACCGGTCGGCAGCCAGGCCTTCCACGCGCAACGCATCGAGGCTTGTATGCCTTGGGACCGCGCGGACATCACGGACGACAACCTGGCCCAGGAAGTCGGCCGTACAGCGCAGGCAATCAGCTTCAGCAAAGGGTGCTATCTCGGGCAGGAACCGATCGCCCGCATCGATGCCCTGGGGCACGTCAACCGCGAATTGCGGGGCCTGCGGCTGGCCACCGGCCCGGTCCCCGCGCCGGAAACGCCGATCGTCGGCCATGACGGGGGCAGCCCCATCGGCAAGATCACCTCGGCCGCGTTTTGCTATCAGAATGACCTGCCGGTGGCGCTGGCCTATCTTCGTCGCAATCACCTCGAACCGGGATCGACGGTCTACGTCCAGCAAGACGGGGAACTCACGCCCGCGACCGTGTTCTGGCGTGACTGATGAATATGCCGTCCGACGAAACATGTCCGCATTCGGGGCGGCTATTCGCGATAATCCTTGTGGCAGCCACTGCATGACTTGCGCAGCGCGGCATACGCGGATTGCACGCCTTTGGCGTCGTTCGTGCGAAAGGCGGCGGCCGTTTCGATCGCCGCGGTCCGCTCGTCGGCTGCGTATTTCTTCCAGCCGGCAACATCGCCGCCCTCTTTGATCTCGTGCGTGTCGGCCTGGACGACCAGGCTCAGCACCGCCAGGATGTCGGCGTCGCGGGCCGCTTCGTCGCGGGCCTGTTGACCCAGTCCGCGGCGCATTTTGCGCTCGGAGCGGCCGACGTTTCGATTGCGCAGATTGACCTCGGCCATCAAACTATCAAAGTCGATCAGTTGTGCCCAATCACGGTTCAATTCACCGTCCCCCGCCTGACCTGCCTGGGCGGCGGTAATCGACTCGAATGACTGTGCCGCGTCGCTGTGCGATGTGGCAGCCGCCAGTTTCAGCGCGGCGTCGCGAAGCGGGATCGCCGACTTCTTGAGTGAACTGTCCTGATCATGTTCGGCGATCGCCTGTGCCAAGACGGCCAATACTCCCGCATCGCGTTTCAAATTCCGCCCCGACTTGCCGAACGTATCGGCGTCGGCGACGTACTTTTGCAGATTTTCAATCTTATCAACCGCCGCCGCCTGCAAACTCTCCGCCGGAGCCACCTCCGACATTTTCTGTTGTTGTTGATCTCCGTCGGCAGAATACGCCGCAGCGGTGACGAACAGGGCGCCGCACAGGGCCAAGGCGGTGTACTTCGGCATGGGATGGCTCCTTCGGGTAGAACGTGGTGTCGAGCTTTGCGCCGCGGAGAACGCGTGCGACGGCGGCGGTCCCGTTGCGACCGGTTTCAAAATCGTGCGCGGTGGGAGGATCAGAAACTCGCGTTGATCTCGTGTGCCAGCACCTTGCCGATGAATCGCAGCAAGCCGGTATCAACGTCTTCATGGACTACGACGCGATTTTCCCCGACCTTTTCCAAGGTGAGCACCAAAATGTCGTCTTCGGCGTTGGCCAGTGTCTGCCACGCCACGCGGCCGACGTCGTATTCTTCTTTCTTAACGCGGCGGCGGCTGCGGCGGCGGATCCTCCGCGTGGACTCTTTCGGTTCCTCCTCCGGCTTTTTGCTTTCTTCAGCGACCAGGGCGTCAACCCACGACCCGACTTTGATGCGAAGTTGAGCCGCGACCGGTCCCGCCTGTTCGTTGGCGGCGACGGCCTTTTTCAGTTCGTCGATCGCGTTATGCCCCATGCCGATCCAGAGCCGGTCCTTCAGGTCTCCCTTGCCGGTCACAAAATAGAGTGCCAAATCATCGCCGAATTGGCCTTTGAGGCCCGAATAGTCGCCGTATAACTGCACCTTGTGAATGTCCGCCTTCTCGTCGATCGACTCGATGTTCATTTCGCCCACGCCGCCGTCGGTCAGCACCGTGACGACCTTCGGCACGTCCTTGACGGTGGTCGTCCCCAATAGCGTGTGCTGGGACTTTTCGTTTTTGAGCACCTTCAACCAGCCAAATAGCGTTCCGTCCTGGGTGTTGGCGTTCATCAAATCAAACAGCAGGTCGGCAACCTTGTTGGCGTTCTCTTTGTCTTTATCTGCGATCTGCTTGTCCGAGGCGATCTCTTCGTGCGCCTTTTGGCGCAGCAAATCCGACAGGGCCAGCATGTGCGTTTGCCGCATCTCGTCGAATAGAAAATGGCTGGAGCCGTAACTGACGTAATCGCCGGGCATCGACGTGTTGGCGTTGCCGTCAGTCTGTTCCAGCACTTCGATGGTTTTCGCCAGCGACGTATCGGGAAGAGCTTCCAATTCGACGTGCGCCAAACCCTGCTTGGCGTTCACGTCGGTCACCCAACCCAGTTCGATGTGTTTGGATTCAGAAAAGAAACGCTCAATCTCGTCGAGTTGAAACTCGATCATCGCCTTGCGAATCTTGAAGTCCAGCTCCGATTCCTCTTTCATTTTTTCCAGCGAGGCAGTGGTTTCTTTGCGGAATTTTTCAAAGGCCGTTCGCCGCTGTTCGGTTGTCGACGACGTGCCGTCGATCACGGCCGCGACATCGTACTTCTTATCCAAAAAGTCCTTAAACAACTCTTCGGGCTGAGGCAGCCCGCGGAGCAACAGTTCCTTGGACTCGGCCATGTAGACATAGCCGTTGGTGACCCGCGCATACCCTTGGTAGATATCACCGCTGATCGCGTAAAATTCGTCGCTCTCTTTGGCGCTTTCGACGCCGACGTCGGAAATGACGTCAAAAAACTCACCCGGATGGGACACCGGAAACATCAGTACCGACTGCAGCGTGTCATTCTCCAAATACACAACCGCACCTGACGGCTTGTCGCGGGGCATGGGGGGTTTGTCTTTATTCAATCCCTCGAGATAGGGATCGAGCAAAAGGACCTCCAGGTTCTCCAGTGCCTTTTCTGCATCCGGACCTTCGCCCATCAGAAATTTCAGGTCATTCAGGAACTCATCGGCACTGGTCACCATCACTGTCACCAGCGGACGCGGCTCTTGGCCGCCGGGAACCGCGGTTTGCGGAGCCGGCAACGCCGCCTCCTGAGCGAGAGACATGGGAGCCGTTACGGCGGCGGCAACAAACGAAGCGACTAGAAAAGAAAGAATGCGGGCCACTCCGGACTCCTTGATTCGATGTCAGCGGCTTCGGCTGTGGTCTGGCTGGCGCGATTCCCGGCAGTGATCAAAAGTTCTTTAATCCAGGACGCGCATTTTTACTGAGCAGGGACGTCGTAATCCAACGGCGAGGTATCGGTTCATTCGGTAGGTCAATTCGACCCGAGTCCAATTGTCGCACCTGGTTTGCGAAACTCAATACGTCGCCGGGTGCCTGGCGGTGACGTGCGGAAAGCTGCGACGGCTCACGGCCATTTTTATGGCCGCCCGATTCGCCGAAAATCTGCGGGGGTGAAGATGACCTCTGCTTGGCTTATCGAGAAATCCTGAACTCTCCCATCAACGCATTGGCCGGAAACCGCAGATCTTCGCGAACTGAGGCAAGTGCACGAAGCGCCTGAGTTTCGCTAATCCGGACCACAGGTCCGTCCGAATTCATTTCGTGGCGTGATTTTATTCCGGCTGGGTAGATTAGGGAAGCCTGCGGCAAAAATCCCGACAGGATTCGCACCCGAGCGGCAATTCTCGCTCGGGATCGACACGGGGAAGGCTCATTTTGGAGCTACGGTGCTTCCCAACAAGATCCCGGCGTACATCGAGACGCTCTCGGTATATTTCGGATCAACCCGCGTAATGAATTTTTGAATGTCCTCGGCATGCCCCATCGCTGTTGCCTGGGCGGAGACCAACAGCAGCACGTCTTCGGACAAGCCCGCGTCACTGAGGTTGCGACCGATGGATAGAGCCTGTTCCCATTGGCCCTGACGGGTGAGGTCGCTTAACAGGATATGCACTGCGCGATCACGCTGCTCAGCGGCGAAGGGGAGACTATTGAGACGCTCGGAAATATTGTCCATATTGCCGTTGGCAATCTGCCAACGAATATCGGGAATCTGCCAAGCGTTGGAATTTGAATTCTGAGGAATGATCTTGTAAATCTCTTCCGCCCGCGCCGTATTTCCGACCCGTTGGTAATGCTCGACCAACAACCACGCCAACGACGTGTCCACGAACGATTCGTCGCCGGGCGTCTTATTGGGATCGGTCACGTATGTCGCGATGGCATCCAGCGATTCGGGGGTGATGGCCGCCTCTAGGAGAGCTACCTGAAATTCAAACCGCTCGTCGGCTTGGTTTTTGAGCTCCTTGCAGATGCGAATGTAATCGGCCGCGACTGTGCGGGCTTCGTCGTTGCTGGGAAGCGACAATTCGCTTTTGATTTGCGCTTCAATCAGTGACGATCCGGCGGTGTTGATTTCATCCAACAAGGCTTGGGCCGCTGCGGGTGCTGGAGCGAGCGCCCGGCAGAATTGCAGAGCCCGTTCCAAGGCGGCCAGCCCTCGGTCGGATTGGCCCAACGCGATTTCAAGCCGGGCCAATTCGGCCGACGCACGGGCGGCGGTGCGGATCGCGCCGCGGCCCGGGTCTCGGTAATGAATCACGGACCGTTTGTCTTTGAACGCTACGGGCGGGGGAACCTCAACTCCTTCCAGCGCGGTGCGGGCGTCGGCGGCCCAGGCCGCGGCGACTTCCGCGATCTCCCGCTGCCAGGCGGCGTAGGCCGTCCGGCCTCGGACCAATGCATGACCCGCGGGGGTCAACGGTTCGATGGCGGCGGCGATCGATTTGAGATGTTCGTCCATTTTTTCAGCGGGCGCCGTCGCCACCAGAAACTGGGCCCAAACCATGGTTGCTTCCGCGCGCTGCTCGTCACTTTCCGCCAGCTTGGTCCAGCGGAGCCCGGCATCCGCTTCCCCGCGGGTGATCAATTCGGCAGGAATCGCGCTAAATTGCGGCGCGTGCCAACCGCCGATCGGCGCCGCCTGGGCCGCTCGGCCGAAGTCAAAATCGGTGGCTTGCATGGCCACGAAAAAGTCGGCCGCCACCCGGCCAATCAGCGACGACGTCTGATGTTCCTGGATGAGTTTTTGCGCCTGCTGATCTCGCTTGTCGGCCACGAGCAAACCGGCCAACACCATTGAGGCGTCGTAGCGAAATCGCCCCTGGGGACGTAAAGACTCCGCCGCGTTGAGCGCCGAGTC